>JAZSJP010000201.1:0-6440 GCA_045534395.1 Eubacteriales bacterium
ACGAAGAAAAAGGTATTTTTGATTGCGGTTGCAGTTTGCCTCGTGGCAATTCTCTCCATGGGCACCCTGGCTTGGTTCAGCGATTCTGACAACGCAGTCAACAATTTCTACGTAGCCGATTCCGAGAATAACGACACCGGCGATGAAATCTTCTCTCTGGACGTTTATGAGTACACGGAAGATTCTCCCACCGCTCCCGTTCCTTCTCAGGAAGACTATTTGGAAATTCTCCCCGGCGATACCTTGAAAAAGGAACCACACGTCGCCAATACCGGTTTTTACGACCAGTATATTCGCGTTATCGTTACCATTTCCGATGCTCTGAATTGGAAGGACATTGTGAAAAACGATTTCAATGATGCCACTCTTATGGGATGCTTTGAAGGTTTCGATATGACTATGTGGAACAATATTTCCACCGAGTATAACGAAAACGAGAACGTAATTCGCATTGTAATGTACTACAACGGCATTCTGGACGGTACTGACACCGCAAATGATACCGAAAGCGGAACGACTTCTGACATTACTGTTTTCAACAGTGTTAAGATTCCTTCTGCTATGACCCAGGCGCAGGCTGCAGCTTTTGGTGACGATGGTTTCTCCATCAACGTCAGAGCTCAGGCTGTTCAGACTGAAAATGTTACTCCCAACAATGGCGGCGCCTACGAAGCTTTTGATTTTGTAAATATGGCCATCAATGATTAACGCATAACATTTTCGCAATTTAATTAGGAGATTATTTTTATGACTAAAACAAATACAAAACGCGCTCTTTTGATGAGCGGTCTTGCACTTCTTCTGTGCGTTTCCATGCTCATCGGATCCACCTATGCGTGGTTCACCGATAGCGTGACTTCCGGTAACAATATCATCAAATCCGGTAACTTGGACGTTGAGCTGGATTACAAGAAGGTTGTTGACGGCGTTGTCACCGATTGGGACGACGTTTCCGGAAATGACGAACTCTTTGACAAGGGCGCTCTTTGGGAACCCGGTCATACCGAGATCGTGTTCTTGAGAGTTTCTAACGTTGGTTCTTTGGATCTGAAGTATCAGTTGGGCGTCAACATCATCAACGAAGTTGGAAGCACCAACGTATACGACGAAGAATTCAAACTGTCCGATTATTTGGTTTTCAAGGTTCTTACCTCTGATACCGAATTCGATTATGCTGACTACGATACGCGGGAAGAAGTCGTTGCTGCGACTGCCGGTACCGTTCGCGGTCTGAAAGATTACAACGGCACCACCACGGCTCTTGCCGACAAGGAAGTTGACTATCTTGCCTTGATCGTCTATATGCCCACCGACGTGGATAACAACGCCAACTACAAGAAGGGCTTTGACGCTCCCCACATCGAATTAGGCGTTAACCTGTATGCCACCCAAGTCGAAGCCGAATCCGATTCCTTCGGACCCGACTACGACAAGAATGCTTGGGCCGACGGCATGAAGGTTTACGATGCAAAAGACCTCAAGGTAGCATTGAACAACGGTGGTATCTATAACTTGGAAAATGACATTGACCTTTCCGGCGACAGCCTTGTGGTTGCCGACGATACGGCTCTTAATCTCAACGGAAACGAACTTTCCGCTTTGTACTTAACTTCCGAAGGTGACTTGTCTATTTCCAACGGTACTTTGACGCTTCCGGAAGAAGGATACGTCTATTCCGAAGAAGATTCAAATGTTACTCTTGAAAACGTTGTAATTGATTCGGAAAGTCTTTCGGTTATGGCTTATGCCGGTGGTACGGTTACGTTGAAAAACGTGGTTGTTAAAAACACCACCACGTCGAATCCCATTCAAAATTACGGCGGAAATCTGATTCTTGAAAACGTAACGGTCGCTCAGGAAGGCGATGCTAATACTGCCTGGTATAGCTCCGCCATCCAGGTCATTAATCAGATCGTCAAGAATGCCGAAGCAAACAAGTGGGAAACCGTTTCTCAAGCAAATACCACCATTAACGGTGGCAGCTACGTCGGAAAGAAAGCTATTATGATTAGCGCTCCCGGCGGAAACGTTACCATCAACGGTGGCGATTTTGAAGGCAGTGAATTCGTAATTCAAGATGATTTTGCTCCCCAAAATTATCTGAACGGAAACAATTATGAATCCGTTATCACCATCAACGGCGGTACCTTTAAAGGTAAGATCAAAGTCTCTGCTGCTACCAAACTCGTAATCAACGGTGGTACCTTCGACCAAGATCCTTCCGCTTACGTTGCCGCCGGCTACAAGGCGGTCAGCGAAACTCAGGCAAACGGCGACATTTGCTACACCGTTGTTGCTTTTGATGAAGTTTCCACCGCTGATGGGCTGAAAAAGGCTCTTGAAGACGGCGGCTACTTTGTGCTGACTGATAACATCAAGTTAGCCAAACCTCTTACGGCAAAAAAGGATGTAGTTATCGACCTTAACGGTAAAACCATAACGGCGGAATTTTCTGGCTTTAATATGAATATGTTCCAGTCCCAGAGCAATGCTGCTCCCAGCATGACCATCACCTCCTCCGTAGCGGGAGCAGTGATTGATGCAACCAACGCTACCCTTAATAATGGCGTTGTTCACTGCTATGGTAAAACTGAGATTCGCAACGTTACTATCAACGCCGGCTCAAACACAGTTGTTCATGTTCAGGGCAATAACGGCAGTGTTGAAATATACGACACTGTAATCAATGCTGCTTCCGGTAAGCCCTTCAATGTAGCAGGAGACTTTACTCTTGGTGAAGGCACGGTTGTTAACGTTACCAATCTTGGCAGCAGCCTTATAAGCAACAGCGGTAAGCACGCAATCGTTATTGATGGTGCACAGATCAACGTTGGCACCTTCAAGGTAAACGGCGGAGCTATGATAAGCCTTACAAGTGGTACTACCCTTGCGCTTAAAGGTACAGAAGTAAACGTAGGTCTTGATACTACGTATACCTCTTACTTCATTAGCAGAGCAGAAAATACTACCATCGAAGGTTGCACCTTCGACGTTACAGATGCTAACGGCGGAACCTATGACATCGAGTTCAAGCCCGATGCAAGTGTCGGAGCAAAGTACGCTTGGGTACAGAAATAATTCTAACGGCAAGAAGGTAATGCTGTTCCGTTGTAATCATTGTTAACGATGCGATATCTCTTCAGGCTGCGCTTGACGGTGCTGCATTCACCGCTACACAGTGGGCCAAGTAAGACAGTTTATCTTCAGTTTATTCCCTAATTAAACCCCAGCCACCCACTCCTCCTTGTGGGGAGTGGGCGGCGATCAAAAGATACGAGTCTATCGTATCTTTTGATCGCCGAGAAGAAAATAATATTGAGAGGAGGATATTATGTTTGGTAAGATAAAAATTAAAATTGCCACCGTAGCGTTGATTGCGATGGTTTTAACTTGCTTTATGCAAGAAACCGTGGCATATTATTCTACCGTAGGAAAAACCACCAACGTAATTACCTCCGGAAATCTTCAGTTGATTATCCACGAAGCGACCGACCGGGGAGAAGCGTTCCCGGAAGAAGGGGTCTACGTTATGCCGGGGGACGTGGTTTCCAAAAAAGTTACCATTGAAAACGACTGTGACCACCCCTTTTATTTGCGGGTCAAAATTCTTTATGGAATTGATTCCCGGGAATTGCCCTCAGAAGAATGTTTCAAATTGAATTTGAATACCGAGCATTGGGAATTGCATGACGGTTGGTATTATTACACCGACGTCGTCGAGCCCGGAGAGACCACCCCCCACGTGTTTTCTCAAGTGGAGATTGTCGGCTCTCAGGTGGATAATCACTATATTGGAAAAACTCTGACCTTGACCGTCAGCGCCCAAGCGGTTCAGAGTGAAAACAATCCCTTGATGGACGAAAAGGTATATACGGCATCCGGTTGGCCTGCAGAAGAGGGAGGGATTGAATGAAAAAGATTTTAATTGTACTTACCGCTCTTTTTCTGATGATTTCGATGGTTCTTCCTTTGTCGGCAGAAAACGGTAAGGTCATCTATGACGGCAACGCCCAAAAGTTCATTTTTACCCCGGGCAGTAACCATTCTCCCACCGATTTGTTTCCCGATTTTAAAGGCGTCATGCCGGGGGATACCATCGGACAGAAGATTTTTGTAAAAAACGAAGCGTCCAACAAGGTGAAGGTGAAAATTTATCTTCGCTCCTTGGGTGCTCATTCGGATTCGACAGATTTTCTCTCTCAATTAGGGTTGACGGTGCAAAAGAACGAGGCGACAAAACTCTCCTACCTCTTTGATGCCACCGCAGACAAAGCCGCAGACCTGTCCGATTGGGTCTGTCTCGGAACGTTGTATTCCGGAGGAGAGGTAGATCTGGACGTGATTTTAAGTGTCCCCGTGGAATTGGATAATCAATTTCAGAATCAAATCGGTTATTTGGATTGGGAGTTTAAGGTGGAAGAATACCCCATTGACGATTCCGATCCAAAACCGCCTCCCACCAATGATAGCGCTTCTTATCGGTGGCTTATCCCGGCAAGTTTATCTCTGATTACAGTTGTCTTTTTATCGTTGTATAAAAAACGTAACGAACAAATTTAACCTTGAAAGGAGAGGGCATTATGTCCGAATACACAAGAAACATATCCCGCAAAATTGCCCTCATTCTGGGTCTGTTTGCTCTTTTGCTTTGGACGATTCTCGGAACGGGAACGTCATTGGCTTGGTTTTACGATGAAACCCCGAAAATCAATAATATTTTCCATTTTGCGGATTTTGACGTGGAAGTATCCTACCTTGCAAAAGACGGAAATTGGAAGTCGATTGAAGGATCGACCGAAGTCTTTGACAACAACGCTCTTTACGAGCCCGGCTACGTTCAGGTTGTTTATTTGAAAGTGACCAATGCCGGAGATCGCGATTTCAAATTTTTAACCGCTGTCAACGTCCACGGTTGCAGTAAAACGACCAACGTTTTCGGTCAGACTTTTTGGTTAAAAGATTATTTGATGTTCGGCGTTCTTCCCGAAATTGCCGAAGGGGAGACCGTTTCTTCGCGGGAACGTGCTATAGAGATTGCGGATAAACCTTTGTGTGATTACAGTTATTACGAAACCGGTGCCTTAGAGCTTGCTCCCGGACAGACGAAATATCTTGCAGTAGTCGTTCGTATGCCGGATGACGTCAATAATATAGCAAATTTTGAAGGTGAACAGGAGCCGAAGGTTGAACTCGGTATTACGGTAAAAGCAGAGCAAATAGGGGCAGATTGATGCAAATTGCAATTCAAGAAAGGAGGTATGCGTTGTGAAGAAATTTTTCAGAGACTTCTTCTACGTCCCGAAGCATGGTAAGATTTCAGACAAAGCAATGTTGTTTCGTGCCGGGTTGTCTCTTGCGATTATAATTCTCTGCTTGGCAACGATGAGTATTTGTGCCTATGCGTATTTTTCTTGCAATGTCGCCTCTGGAATAACAATTATAAAAGGTGCAACTTTTGATGTAAAGGTCTCCGTTCAGATTCAGGATTCTACCGGGGATTTTGTAAACGTTGAAAAAATCGGAAGAGCTTATGTTGCAGAATTAAAGGGAAGCGTCGATTATTATATCACGCTGCGTCATGCGGAACAGAGTACTTCAAAAAGCGGATTTGTAATTATTACTGCCGAAAATAGTGAAAATCGTTACCACTCGCAACAATTAGGGAAAAAACATGACGGAACAACCGAAACAATATCCTTTTGGATGAAATGTAACAACGATACTAAAGTGAATTTTTATCCCCATTGGGGAACGTCATCCCATTATGGTTTTCCTGTAGAAAATACCGAGCTCTATATACTTGATGAGGAAAACGTAACGCTCTATATTAAGACCGATCCCCCGCCAAAGCCGAACTCGGATATTTCGGAAAATAACTCCGATTCGGATTCTTCTGTAACAGACACCGATTCTATTGAAGACTCTTCAGAAAACACTGCCGTCTCAGATTCTGTAACAACGGATACCGGCGCGCCGGACAACACTACAGATGTTTTAGAAGATGCCACAACCGACACGGACTTTGTCGCAAACACTTCGGAAAGCATATCTATCTCTGATCCTTCAACAACAGATTCCGAAACTGTTGCTCCATCTTCTGAAACCGCGAATTGACAAAATTAAAAATTGAAGAGTTCTGCCACAGCGCAGAACTCTTTTTTATATCTTGTTTCTAACATATGCCGCTTTTTTTACTTAACAGATGTTGGCAAATGGCATAATATCGAGTTCCAAAAAAGAATTGTGCTTCGATTTTATTATCGTTTTTTCCGCGCAACGCGTCCATGGTTGCGCAGATTCTTTTTATCGTCGGTGGCGGGGTTTTCAATGAGTTTTCCCGTTTCCGTAAAGCGGGAGCCGTGACAGGGGCAAACTCACGAAAGCTCTGCGCGGTTGTATTTGAGGGCGCAGCCTAAGTGCGGGCATCGGGGCGTCGTGGG
>JAZSJP010000202.1:0-1878 GCA_045534395.1 Eubacteriales bacterium
TCCGACCACAAATGCGTCGAAATCGTACTCAGCGAAATCACGTTTTCGAGCCGGAGCCCAAATCTTTTTCGTCGTACGAATGTTTTCGTCAATAAAACGCTGCGTAAGTTTTCCCACACCTTGAGGAATAGGCTTCGGGAACAACGCAATTTTACGTCCTTTCAAAAACTTTGCCGCCGCTCGCCGTGCCAAACGATATGAGAAAAGCCATACGTTAGTCTTGCGGTCATAATTCACCGTCAATACCTCGTGTCCCATATCACGCAAATACTTTTGCAGAGCAAACGCCTGCAAAAGTCCCCCGTAATTCGTATGAAGCGGCTGTGTTAAAATCCCGATTTTCATTTTCTTTTTAAAATTCTTTTTGCGAGGTTGAGCGTTCCCGTACGACGAAGAGCAAAGCCAACACAGCGTATGGCGAAATTGCGAAGCCGACGGGACAACGGAGGCGTAGTTATCGGGAACACGAAGTCGTAGAGTTTTTCGCCGCCGTTGAGTTTTCCGAAAAACATTTCCCGCTTGGGATGGCGTTTCGGATTGTGCGCTAACGCGGGATTACCCTTTAAGCCCCATTCGTAGGGGACAACCTTAAAACGGCACGTTCCCGCAATTTCTGAGAGAAGAGACTTCCCTTTTTCCGTGTTCGCGCAAACAAGCGAGGTGCCCTTGTTATCGTTAAACTCGGAGAGCTCTTCATAATTCCACGCGCCCCAAAAATCGCCCAACGTGATATCGCTTCCGCTCGTCTGAGCTTTGGACGGGCATTCGTAACACGACGGACGCAGGCAAATATCCCGCAAAAAGGCACGCATATAGACGTTTTCATGAAGATGCTCTCGGACATAACGTAGCTGTATTTCGCCGCCGCTTTGCGGCGGCTGATAGGACATAACGTAGCTGTATTTTTTCCATCCCCCCGGTGCGACCTTCCCGCGGAAACCGATATTTTCAATTTCAACAGACGTTGCCGCATCCGGCGCACCGGGCGAGCGAAGCGAGCCCCGCTGAATTTTTTCCATCCCCCCAAAGGCTTCCCCTCCGTTTTGTATTTTACCGACCTGCTCGTCTAAATACAAACGCCAAACTTTCGGAGACGGCACACCGTGGCATACCACTTCCGCCGAGAACAAATTCTCATAATCCTTGCGGAGAAAACGGCGGAGTCCTGCGATCTGACACGGCGTTCCCGTGAACAGAACGGGACGTTTCGCTGTCAGGAATTGACGAACCTTTTTGTAAGAATCTCCAACGATTGACTGCAAATACTTGCTCCCGCGAAATGCGCTAAGCCCTTCGATTGTTTCCGTGTAATCGTGCACAACCGATTTAAAATCTTCGCTCCAGAGGACACCGAAAACCACTCCGCCCTTTCGGATAATATTTTCTGCAAGCGCGGTAAAAATCCCGCCGGAAGAGCTCGCATCTCGAATTTGCTCATCGCTAATTTTCGCCGCGTAACTGAGCGGATCCGGCAGTTCGTTCGGAAAAACTTCCGGTCGCGGGAACGTATTGATCACCGGACAAACTTTCTCGCAGAGATGGCAGTCGATGCACTTGGAGACGTCCGTTTCCGGATACAGAAAACCTTCCGCATCTTCCCGCATCGTGATGCACTGCGTCGGGCAAGCCGTCGCACAAGCGTGGCAACCACAGCAATCTTCTTTGCGTTGTAAAGTAATCATATTTTTAAACGGGAACGAATGATTCGCGTGAACGCAGCGCGTTCGTCGCGGGTGAGTCCGAAAAACGCGATTGCCGGAACGGTACAAAGAACGCTCGCGAAACCGACGACGAAGAATTGTGTCCACGACGGCATGGGAACGATGCTGAACGCTATCCACGCGGGAACGACTGCCGCCGCGCAAGCCACCAAGCCAG
>JAZSJP010000231.1:0-5687 GCA_045534395.1 Eubacteriales bacterium
GAAGGTCTCGTGGTGGACAAGGGTATTACCATGGCACACCTGAAAGGCGCTTTGGAACTCATCTCCAAGAAACTCTTCGGACCCGAAACCAAGACCCGCATCCGTCCCGACTTTTTCCCCTTTACCGAACCCTCGGCGGAAATTTCCATCTCCTGTTTCAAATGCGGCGGAGAAGGTTGTAAGTTCTGCAAAAACGAAGGTTGGATCGAGATCGGCGGCGCCGGTATGGTCAACCCCAAGGTGCTGAAACATTGCGGCATTGATCCCGACGTTTATTCCGGCTTTGCCTTCGGCATGGGTCTGGAACGTCTGGTCATGGGGCGTTACGGCGTGGACGATATCCGTATGTTTTACGATAACGACGTCCGTTTCTTGAATATGTTTTAATGGACGAAAGAAGGGAAAATTAAAATGAACGTATCCTATCGCTGGTTGAAAGAATACACTCCCGTGGACGCACCGGACAAGACCGTCGCCCACGAATTGAATATGACCGGAACCGAAATCAAAGGATTCCGCCGCATGGACGAAGGAATCTCCAACGTAGTGGTTTGTAAGATCCTCTCCATTGAACAGCATCCAAACGCCGACAAGTTGGTGGTCTGTATGGTAGATGCGGGAGAAGAAGAGCCTCTCCAGATCGTCACCGGTGCGAAAAATATGAAAGTAGGGGATCTGGTTCCCCTGGCAAAACACAAATCCACCCTGCCCGACGGCACCAAGATCGAACGGGGCAAACTGCGGGGCGTCGTTTCCAACGGTATGTTCTGCGGCGTGGAAGAATTGGGACTTACCGTCAACGATTATCCCGATGCCGTTTCCGACGGACTTCTGATTCTGAAAGAAGGCGTTGTGGGAAGAAATATCTGCGAGCAGTT
Organism: Eubacteriales bacterium; assembly: GCA_045534395.1. Lineage (GTDB taxonomy): Bacteria > Bacillota > Clostridia > Oscillospirales > UBA644 > RGIG995. The sequence continues at coordinate 879 of JAZSJP010000231.1, forward strand.
GGGTTTGGACGACACGGTCTTTGAAGCCGATATTATGACCAACCGTCCCGACTGTCTCTCTATGATGGGCGTGGCGCGGGAAGCCGCCGGAACCTTCCGTCTTCCTCTGACCGTCAAAGAACCCGTCGTCAAGGGCGAGGGTGAAGACGTCACGAAATATTTAAAAGTCACCATTGAAGACAAAGAACTGTGTCCCCGCTATTCCGCCCGCATCGTCACCGACGTTCAGATTGCACCTTCCCCCATGTGGATGGTGGAACGCCTTCGGGCTTGCGGAATCCGTTCCATCAACAACATCGTAGATATTACCAACTACGTCATGATGGAATACGGTCAACCCATGCACGCCTTTGACTACGCTTGTTTGGACGGCGGTCACATTTCCGTACGCAAGGCAAAAGACGGCGAGATCATGAAGACCTTAGACGACCAAGATCGCGCTTTGGACTCCGATATGCTGGTCATTGCCGACGACGTCAAACCCGTCGCCGTTGCCGGCGTTATGGGCGGTGCCAACAGTGAAATTACCGAAAACACCAAAACCGTGGTCTTTGAATCGGCAAACTTCTTCGGAGCATCGGTACGCCGCACTGCAAAAAAATTGGGCATGCGCACCGAATCTTCCGCTCGCTTTGAAAAGAATCTCGATCCTCAAATGACCGTTGCCGCCCTCAACCGCGCCTGTGAATTGGTGGAAGAATTGGGCGCCGGAAAGGTATCCCCCAATCTCATCGACGAGGACTTCAGCAACAAGGAACTGCGCACCATCCCTCTGGAATCCGATTGGATCCGTCACTACGTCAACGTCAACGCCACCGACGAAATGATGAAAGAATTATTGGAACGGGTGGGATTTTCCGTGGATCTGACGGCAGGCACCGTCACCATTCCTTCTTTCCGCTCCGACGTGGAAAACAAATACGATATTTCGGAAGAAGTAGCACGGTTCTACGGCTACGACAACATTCCCTCGTATTCCTTCTCTGCCGATATTAAATCCGGCGGACTGACCGAAGAGCAAAAATTCGAAAAGAATCTGCGTATTGCGTTGCGTTCCGCAGGATTCAGCGAAATTGAAACCTATTCCTTCGTCTCCCCTAAGGGTCTGGACAAGATTCTTCTTGCGGAAGACGACACGAAGCGCAATTATCTGAAAATCAAAAACCCCTTGGGCGAGGACACCTCGGTCATGCGTACCACCGCCTTGCCTTCCATATTGGACGTTTTGGCAACCAACCACAACAACCGCATCGCCGCCGCACATCTCTACGAAGTGGCAACGGTCTATCGTAAAAACGCCGAAGAAGGCAAATTGCCCGAAGAACCCAAGATCGTCACTTTGGGTGCCTACGGAGACGGCATGGACTTCTACGACCTGAAAGGTCGCCTGACAGAAGTGCTGAGCGCCATGGGGATTACGGAATTCACCTGTGTTCCCTGTAAGACCAATCCCTCGTATCACCCCGGACGCACCGCAGAAATCAAGGTAAAAGGCACCGTCGTAGGAGTTTTCGGACAACTTCACCCCACGGCGGCAAAGAACTTTGATCTGTCGGGCGAGATCTACGCGGCGGAACTTTCTCTGAAGGATCTGTTTGCCTGTGCGGACGGAATCAAGGGATATAAACCCCTTCCCAAATTCCCCGCAGTAACTCGCGACTTAGCATTGGTCTGCGACGAAAGCGTTCTTTCCCGAACCATTGAAGAAAAGATTCGCGCCGTTGCCGGAGCTATGCTGGAAGAAATCAAGGCATTTGACGTTTATCGCAGTGCCGCTTTGGGCGAAAACAAGAAGAGCATTGCCTACTCTCTGACCTTGAGAGATCCTCAAAAAACCCTGACCGACGGCGACATTGATCCCGTAGTCAACGAAATTCTGACGGCATTGGAAGCCGACGGAATCACCCTGAGAAAATAATCTTCACTACGGTGAAAGGAGACGAAAACCATGGCAGATCGCAATACTATCACCTTTTCCCTGAAAAACCAAAAAGACGATGAAATGAAGCGCACCTTGACACAAGTCTACGACGCTTTGGTAGAAAAGGGCTACGACCCGCTGAATCAGATCGTCGGTTACCTGCTTTCGGAAGATCCCACCTACATTACCAGCCACAACGGTGCGCGCTCCCTGATCCGCAAATTTGATCGGGACGAAATGCTTCATCAGTTGGTAAAAGCCTACTTAGGCTTACGTTAAGGAGCAAACATGGATCTTTATACGGAACAACTTTACCGCAAGCGCAAGACCGCATTGGAGTGGTTGTTGCAGATTTTGATGATTGCGGCATGCGTCGTCGGATCGGTAATGATTCTTATGTTCTTTGCCGCCCTATCGTCGCAGATGGGATTGATGGCGGGCACGCTGATCGTGGTCATTATTGCGTATTTCGTTTTTAAATATCAGCTGTTTCAGATCTTTGACCGGGAATACGAATATCTTTATTTCAACGGAGATATCGACTTTGACCGCATTACGGCAAAATCCACCCGCAAGCGCATCATTTCCATCAAAGCCGCCGACGTGACCCGCTTTGGGATCTATCGGGATTCGGTAAAGACCAATCTCCCCTTTGATAAAGTGATTGACGTAACTTCCGGATACGAAACCGAAAACACCCTTTGCTTTTTGACCCTTCGTCATCGGCAAATGGGAAACGTTCTTTTGATTTGGGAGCCCAAGCAAGAGATTCTCAACGACATGAAGCGTCGGGTTTCGGTGTCTTTTGAAACCTGAGAAACCTAACGCGAAAGGACGCTCTATGAAATCGGTCTATACCGCCCGTCAAATGCGAGATGCAGACAGTTATTGTGAACAAAAACTGAATATTCCTTCCCTCACCCTCATGAGAAAAGCCGCTTTGGCGCTGGCGAAGGTCTGCGCAAAAACGGTGCCTCTTCCGGCAAAGATTCTGTTTCTTTGCGGAAAAGGGAACAACGGGGGTGACGGATTTGCCGCGGCACGCATTCTGAAGGAGATGGGATATTCCGTCCGGGTTGCTCTCCTGTGCGGAAGAGACTTTTCTCCCGATGCGGCAGTCATGTTCCGCACCCTTCCCGCATCTCTTGTAACGGAGACGAAAGAAGATATTGAGAACGCCGTTGCCGAAGCGGATTTCATTGCAGACTGCGTTTACGGAACGGGGTTCCGGGGCGAATTGCCGAAAAACGTAAAAGACGTTTTTGCAATGCTTTCAGAGAAGACCGTAATCGCCTGTGACATTCCCTCGGGAGTCAGTTGCGACGACGGAAAGGTCAGCGACGGAGCCGTCTGCGCGGATATTACCGTCACTTTTGCCGCCTACAAACCTTGCTTTTTCTTGTACCCCGGAAAGAACTTTTGCGGGAAAACAGTCTTGGCGGACATCGGAATTCCCAAAGAGGCTTTGAGAAAAAGCCGTGGCGTTGATTTGATTGACAAAGAATACGTAAAATCCCTCATTCCCCCGCGCCCCGAAAATTCCCATAAGGGAACCTTCGGCACGCTTCTAACGGTATGCGGCTCCAAAACCATGACCGGTGCCGCCGCCCTCTCTGCCATGGGAGCCCTTCGAAGCGGTGTGGGACTTTTAAAAATGGCACTGCCCCGTTTTACCATTCCCATTTTGCAATGCAAATTATCCGAACCGGTCTTTACCCGGCGCAAAGGAATCGTCAAAGCCTCGGCGGTCTTGGTAGGTTGCGGCATGGGGAAAGACAAAAAGGCATTGCAGTTTGCCTTGGAACAAAAGCGTTCTACGGTATTTGATGCCGACGCATTGAATTTATTTGCGGACGAACCGGACTTGTTAGACGCTTTTTTGGAAAACAATCCCGGCATTGAAGTGATTTTAACTCCCCATCCGGCGGAACTTGCCCGATTGCTGAAAACCTCTCTTCAAGAGGTGGAATCCGACCGCTTGGGTGCCGTGCGGCAATGCCTCGAGCGTTGGAACGTTACGGTAGTTTTAAAGGGACATCACACCGTAATCTCCGACCAAAAACATACGTTTTTGAACCTCAACGGAAATTCGGGGTTATCCAAAGGCGGAAGCGGTGACGTTTTGGCAGGAATCATTGCGTCTCTTCTTGCTCAGGGATATCCTGCGCGGGACGCGGCTGTTTGCGGTGTTTATCTCCACGGTGCCGCCGCCGATTTATTAAAGAAAACTTATTCGGAGCACGGAATGCTCCCTTCCGATCTTCCCGATGCCGTTGCACGGCTTCTGAAGGATTTTGAAACCATTGCCTAAGGAGTTTGTCATGGAGAAATCCAGATATCGCACCTACACCGCCGTAAATCTGTCTGCCATCGGCGAAAACTTTCAGCAGATCAAGGGATTACTTCGTCCCGGGTGCAAAATTATGTCGGTGGTAAAAGCCGACGGATACGGACACGGTGCCGTGAAAGTTGCAAAAACCCTGTCCGACAGCGATTACTTTGGCGTTGCCTGCATCGACGAAGCAATCCAACTGCGGGAAAACGGCATTACAACTCCCATTTTGATTTTGGGATACACCTCTCCCAAAGAAGCAAATCTGCTGACCCGTTGGAATTTGACCCAATGCGCCTTCGACGCGGATTATTTGAAAGAATTGCAAGAAGCCTTGGATTCGGACAAAAAATTAAAAGTTCACGTAAAGATCGACACGGGCATGAGCCGTTTGGGATTTTATGCCCACGACGAAGATTCCGCCCAAAAGACGGCAGAACAAATCGTCCGCTCCGTTTCGAACACGCCGTCCTTGGAGTATGAAGGGATTTTTACTCACTTCACTTCTTCCGACGAACCGAATCTCCCCCACACCGAAAAACAATTTTCCCTGTTT
>JAZSJP010000143.1:0-3343 GCA_045534395.1 Eubacteriales bacterium
AATTCAGCCATGTCGGAGTTCTTCTTTTGGGGCATGATGCTGGAGCCGGTGGTGTAGGCGTCGTCCAATTCCACAAAGCGGAATTCCCAGGACGGCCAAAGAATAATTTCTTCGGAAAAGCGGGAAAGATGGGTCATAATCAGGGATAACGCCGAAAGCAATTCCACGCAGTAATCCCGGTCGGAAACGCCGTCGAGACTGTTGACACAGGGGGCGTCAAACCCCAGCACCGTCGCCGTCGCCTTGCGGTCAATGGGATAGGTGGTTCCCGCCAAAGCGCAAGAGCCTAAGGGAGATACGTTCATGCGCTTGACCGTATCGGCGATTCTGCCCAAATCTCTGGAAAGCATCATGCCGTAGGCTGACAAGTGATGCCCAAAGACGATGGGTTGTGCCCGTTGCAGATGGGTGTAACCAGGCAAAATGGTTTCTTGATGGGCTTGTGCCTGTTCTACCACGGCGGCAATCAATTCCTTGATTAGTTTGGAAATCGTTTCGCATTCGTCCCGCAGATACATTCTCAGATCCACCGCCACCTGATCGTTGCGTGACCGCGCAGTGTGAAGGCGTTTTCCCGTATCGCCGATGCGTTGGGTCAACACCTGTTCCACGAACATGTGAATGTCCTCACAGGAGTAATCGAATTCCAATGCGCCGGAGCTTAAATCCGCAAGGATTTTTTCCAACTCGGCGATGATGGTGTCCGCATCGTTCTGGGAGATGATACCCTGTGCTCCCAACATAGCAGCGTGCGCCATGCTGCCCCGAATGTCCTGGGCGTACATGCGGCAGTCAAAGGGAAGAGACGAATTAAAATCGTCGGCTAATTTGTCAGAGGGTTTCGTAAACCGCCCTGCCCACATTTTATCCATAAAAGCCTCTTATTTGTTCTTGATTTTTGCGTCCCGCATGGCTTGAACCTTGGTGGGAAGTCCCCACAGATTGATGAAGCCTTGGGCGTCTTTCTGATCGTAATCCGATTCGTCAAAAGTGGCGAGATCCTCGGAATACAGAGAATAAGGAGAGGTCATGCCGGCGGGGATAATGTTGCCCTTATAAAGTTTCAATTTCACGGTGCCGGTGACGTATTTGTTGGATTCGTTGGCGAAGGCCGTCAACGCTTCCTGCAAGGGAGAATACCACTTGCCGTTGTAGATCAAATCGGCGTAATCCACAGCCAATTTTTGCTTCAGATGAAGGGTGTCCTTGTCCACCGTCAGCATCTCCAACTGATCGTGGGCAAAGTACAAAATGGTTCCGCCGGGCGTTTCGTATACGCCGCGGTCTTTCATGCCCACCAAACGGTTTTCCACGATATCAATGATGCCGATTCCGTTGGCACCGCCCAATTCGTTCAATTTGGCAATGATCTTGGAAGCCTTCATCTTTTCGCCGTTGACGGCAACGGGAGCACCGGCTTCAAAATCCAGGGTCACGTAGGTGGGCGCGTCGGGCGCTTGCATGGGAGAGATGCCCATTTCCAAAAATCCAGGCTTGTCGTAATCGGGTTCGTTGGCGGGAGCTTCCAGATCCAAGCCCTCGTGAGACAGATGCCACAGGTTTTTATCTTTGGAATAGTTGGTTTCCCGGTTGATCTTCAAGGGCACGTTGTGAGCCTCGGCGTAATCAATTTCTTCATCGCGGGATTTAATATCCCATTCCCGCCAGGGAGCGATGATCTTCATTTCGGGAGCAAAGCGCTTAATGGCAAGCTCAAAGCGAACCTGGTCGTTTCCTTTTCCGGTACAACCGTGGCAGATGGCGTCGGCGCCTTCTTCCAAAGCGATTTCCGCCAAGCGTTTTGCAATGACGGGACGGGCAAAGGCGGTGCCCAAAAGATAGGTTTCGTATTTTGCACCCATTTTGACCGAGGGAATGATGATTTCGTCCACCATTTCGTCTACCAGATCGGCGACAATGAGTTTGCTGGCACCGGTTTTAATGGCTTTTTCTTCCAAGCCGTCCAATTCGTCGGCTTGTCCCACGTTCCCCGCAACGGCGATGACTTCGCAGTTGTTGTAATTTTCCTTCAGCCAAGGAATAATGATAGAAGTGTCCAATCCGCCGGAATAGGCGAGAACGACTTTTTTGATGTCTTTCTTTTCCATATTAAAACCTCCGTATAAATAACAAAAAAATCATATGCGGATATTATAGCACAAAACGAATAAGTATGCAAGTGTTTTTGCAGACATTTCACAATTTATTCGCAATTTTTGGATATTTATGCAAAAATTATGCGTTTATATACAGTTTTATACAGAAATGTTTCAAAAAAATCGTTGACAAACGAAAAAAATGTATTATACTATAGATGAAAAAAGTTGTTGCTTTTCCGCAATATCCTTCTTTTGAGAGGAAATTTCGTTATGAAAAATCGAATTTTACGTCGTTTTTTGATTTTGGGACTGATGCTTCCGTCCCTTCTTTTGTGTACCTCTTGTACCCCTTCTCAACCGTCTCTCGATGATTCGTCTAAGGGCGGCGCGGTGTCTTCTACCGACACCTTTGAGAACGTAAAAACGGTGGACGTTTCCGCTCTGCCCGACCTCGAAAAAATGCAACGGGACGGAGCGCTGACCTTTACGTTTTCCGACAGTGGAATCTCCGCAAGCGCCTCTTCGGAAGGGGTTGAAATCATCGGAACGGCGCTGAAGATCAAGGCTCCGGGAACCTATATCCTCACCGGCACTTGTGTCGACGGTTCCGTGACCGTTGCAAAAGAAACCACCAACGTATTTTTGATTTTAAACGGACTTTCGTTGGCATCTTCCACCGGTTCGGCTTTGACCTGTAACAAATCTTCTTCGGTCTGCATTTTTCTGGAATCGGGGAGCGAAAACACCTTTTCCGACCCCGCAACGGAACATGAAGAAGGTGCCGCCGTTAAATTCAAAAGCGGTTCTGCCGTCGTTCTGACGGGAGAAGGCGCTCTTTCGGTGTCGGGGAACAGTAAAAACGGCATCAAAGGGGGCGCCGGTGCCGTAATTCGGATTTTATCGGGCAAGATAACCGTGACGGCAAAGAACAACGCCCTTGCGTGTGATAATTATTTGCAGATCGACGGCGGTACTTTGGATTTGACCGCCGAAAACGACGGAATCAAATCTTCCCCCGACGAAGGAGACACCGTTTCTGCGGGGAATATTGATCTCAACGGCGGTACGATTACTGTCAACGCCGTTGGAGACGGCATTTCTGCCGACGGATTGCTGTCGGTGTCCGGGGGAGAGATTAAAGTCGTTACCACCGGCGAAATTTCCGCTTCTGCGGGGGATTCTTTCGGATTCGGCGGCGGATTCGGCGGAATGGAGTCGGATCGTAGCCATGTCGGTCTGTGAGC
>JAZSJP010000089.1:0-8695 GCA_045534395.1 Eubacteriales bacterium
GAAAACCTTGGGGCTGAAAAAAGCCGAATTTCTGAATCTTCTTGCTGTGGAATACAAGAGTAACGCCATTTTGGATTATTACTACGGAGAAAAGGGCGTTACGCCCATTACGGAACAAGACAAAAAAGATTATTATACCGATAATTATTACCGCTTTAAATACCTTCTGTTTTCTAAGGTAGACGATAATGAGAAGACGATTCCCGCCGATGAAATTACAAACAAACGGAATCTGGCGGAAAGTCTTTGCACGCAAGCACAAAGCGGAGTGTCTTTTGAAACCCTTGTGGCAGAATATTCCGAAGATTACGTAAAGATTACCGATAAAATGTCAGCGGAAGACAAGGCTTCTGCCGAAAAGAGCAACAAAGACGCCGTAACGGTAGGATTGATTTGTGACAAAAAAGGCATCTTTAACCAAACCCTTTACACAATGTACGATATTTGCGTCCATCAAGACATTGTAAAACGGCTGGAATCCATGGAAATGGGCGAGGTCTCTTTGGTGGAAATCGACAATTCCATTTGGGTCATCAAGAAATACGACGTCAACGAAGACGTATCTTATTTCACAGACAGAAGAGATGCTATTTATCAGGCTCTTTACGCCAATGATTTCAGCAATAAATACACCGCGTGGTTGGCAGACTTGAATTACACCTTCAACGAAGAAACGTTGGAAAAATTGGATCCCAAGAATTTCACAGATCTGTTCTCCGAAGTTTATAATTTAGAAGAAAAAGAGTAACAGTTGAAAAAAGACCGGGTATCAGACCCGGTCTTTTTGTCTTTCATGTCTTTGAATTCGCTTCCGCATCCGCTTACAGAGGAAGGAAAACAACAACGTTATTACGGCAGGAATTACGGAGAACAAGGTATTATAATTTCGATAAAGAACCATAATACCGCCAAAAAAGGTTGCGACTGCAAAAAGAATCATGAGAAAGAAGAAGATAAAGAGCATCTTTTTCTCTTTCTTGTAATCGTATTCCTTACGCAATAAACTCACCACCGTGCATTAAGATTTTTGAAGTGCTTCTTTGTGGGTTTGCAGAGTATACAACTGATAATAACGCCCCTTTTGGTGCAACAGTTCCTGATGCGTCCCCTGCTCCATTATCTTGCCCTTGGAAAGTAAAATAATGTTATCCGCCTTTTGAATGGTGGAAAGACGATGGGCAACCATGAGCATGGTTCCGATGGACATCATTTTGTCCAGAGAGTCTTGAATCAAAAGTTCCGTCTCGGTGTCAATGTTGGCAGTTGCTTCGTCTAAAATCATTACGGAAGGTTTGTGCAGAATGGTGCGAGCAAAGGAAAGCAACTGCCGTTGTCCTGCAGAGAAATTATTTCCTCGTTCACGAACGATCTCATCCAAACCGGATTCCAATTTATTGATAAAAGAATCAGCATTGACGTAGCGGCAAGCCTCCAATACCTGCTCGTCGGTATAAGAATCTTCTCGAAGAACGATATTACTGCGAATGGTTCCGGAGAAAAGGAACACGTCTTGGAGCATCTGTCCGAAATGGCGGCGCAAAGACGCGATTTTAATCTTCTTAATATCCATGCCGTCAATCAAAATCTGACCTTTTTGAATATCGTAATTGCGACAGATCAAAGACAGAATCGTAGATTTCCCCGAGCCGGTGGAACCGACGAAGGCAACGGTTTGATTGGGTTCGACTTTAAAAGAAACGTCTTTTAAGACCCATTCCCCGGGAACGTAGGCAAACCATACGTTTTTAAATTCAATTTCGCCCCGAATTTCTTCCAATTCAACAGCGTCGGGTTCATCAACCAGCTCCGGTTCAGTATCAAAAACCGTAAAGATTTTTTCCGCAGAAGCAAAGGCAGATTGCAACCAATTAAACTGTTCCGCCAAATTCTGAATGGGATTAAAAAACTTGGAAATATACATATAAAAGGTTACGACGGTACCTGCGGTAATGGTCTGGCCTAAGAAGGTCGTATTGTCAATATACCCTTTTCCGCCCAAATAGAACAGGCACAGAACGGAAGAAATATAAAGCATATAAACCATGGGACGGAAAATGCCGAAGACAAAAATTTGATTTTGCTTTGCTTTTCCAAGATTTCTGCTCTTCTGTTCAAAATCTTCTTTTTTACGTTGTTCTCGATTGAAAATCTGCGTAATCTTGATTCCCGAAAGGTTTTCCGAGAGGTACGTGTTAATATCGGTGGTTCCGTCCTTCACCCGGCGATAAGCTCTTCGGGAAAACTTACGGAAGATGATAGTAAAAAGAATGATAAAAGGAACGAAACACAGTACCATCAGCGTCAGCTCGTAATTGACCGTCAGCATGGCAATCAAAACGCCGAAGATAATAAAGAAATTTTTTATCAGATTGACGATAATGTTGGTAAACATCATGGAAATGGCGTTGGTATCGTTAGTCACGCGGGTAACTAATTTCCCCACGGGCGTTTGATTCAACTGGTCGTGGGAAAGAGACTCGATATGCGTAAAGAGATCTTGACGAATGGAAGAAAGGATCTTTTGTCCCGTCTTCTGCAAAGAGATCGATTGGACGTAGGTACAGATGACGGAAATGACCAAAACTCCACCGTAAACTGCCACTGCGGAGAAGAGGGATTTTAACTCAAAATCACTCTTTACGATCTCTTCAATATAGCCGACTATGAGGGGCGCAACGATATCGTAGGCAATGGAAAAAACCATAACGACGATAACGAACAAAAAGCTCTTCCAATGGGGCTTTGCATAATGAAGCAAACGACGGACGATCTCGCCGTCTTTCATGTTACGATCAAAACCGATAGCTTCTTTTTTATTTTTCAAAGTGGCAAAAGCAATAATAAACACCGTGGAAAAGATACCGATAACGGCACCCACCAAAAGAAGGGGATAATATTCAAACATCTTATTTACCCTCCTCTTCTAATTTTTGCAAATCCACCATTCGACGGTACGACGGACATTGATCGCAAAGTTGCTGATGGGTACCCACGGCAACGACGGTTCCGTCCTCAATATAAATTATTTTGTCCATTCCTTCAATGGTGGAAATGCGGTGCGCAATAAGAATGGTGGTCTTTCCTTTTCGTACACGACGTAAATTTTCTAAAATGACCTTTTCGGTTTTGGTATCCACGGCAGAGACCGAATCGTCCAAAATTAAAATAGGAGCATCTTTCATCAGTGCCCGAGCAATGGAGATACGCTGTTTTTGACCTCCGGAGACGGTAACGCCCCGCTCTCCGAGAATTGTTTCATATCCTTCTTTAAACTCTGCAATATTTCCGTGAACGTCGGCTAATTTTGCAACAGCTTCAATTTCTTCCGAGGCAGGTGTGTCTACACCGAAGGAAATATTGTTGGCAATGGTATCGCTGAACAGGAAGTTATCTTGAGGAACGTATGCGGAAGCGGCACGCACCTGAGCGATGGGAACGGTGTTGACATCCTTTCCGTCGATGAAAATCGTTCCGTCGGGCACGTTATATCCCCGCAAAATCAAATCCACAACAGTGGTCTTCCCGGCACCGGTCTTCCCTACCAAACCGACGTTTTCGCCGGCATTAATGGTAAAGGAAACGTTTTTCAGAGCATCGAATTCCCCTTCCGGATAACGGAACGTAAGATTTTTAAATTCAATGGAACCGGTGACGGAACCCAGATCCGTAACGTCTGTACGATCGACAACGTCCTGTTTTGCATCCAAAAGTTCCTCGATTCGCCTCATGGAAGCCTTACCCCGAGACGTCATTTCCACCAATTCGGAGACAGCCATGATTGGCCAGACGATGGCGTTGAAATAACCGATAAACTCAATTAACTGACCGGCGTTAAACGTACCGTTGTAAACCAGATAGCCGCCGTAACCGAGAATTACGCAGATAACCGATTCCACAAAAAGGGTTACGAAAATGCGGAGCAAGGTGGAAGCCTTGGTATAGTCCACGTTTGCCTTTTCATTTTTTTGATTCAGTTGTTTAAACGCCAACAATTCTTTGGTCTCTTTAACAAAGGCTTTGATTACGGCAATTCCCGAAAAGCTTTCCTGAGAAAAATCCGACAGATCGGAAAACGCCTCTTGCCGAATATCCCATTTATGCATCATGGATTTTCCGACGATGGTGGCAATAACCAAGAGAAACGCCATGGGGATCATGGATAACAGTGTCATTAAAGGGTCCATTCTCCACATTTTGAAAATGGCAAGAACGCCTAAGAAGAGAGCATCAAAAAACATCATAACGTTCCAGCCGAAGCACTCTTGCACCGTGTCCAGGTCATTGGTAAACAGGGACATAAGGTTTCCGACTTTATTCACCTGATAGTACTGACGAGAAAGATCCTTACAATGATCAAACATACGGTTCCGCAAATCGGTCTCCACCCAAACGGCGGCACCGAAAAAGCAAACGCGCCACAAAAACCGACCTACGATCATGGCAAGAATAATAAAAATCATAGGAAGGCAAATTTTATCCAATAAAAAATCTAAATTAAAGGCGACGGTTTCCCCGCCCGAAGAGACGTTTCCAAAATTGATACCGTTGATTACGGTCTTATATAATTCCGGAATCTTCAGTTGAAAATAGTCTACCATAATCAAGGCTGCCAACCCCAACAAGAGCAACCATGAATAGCGTAAATAATAACGGTTGATATGTTTTCCGAATACCATAAGTTACCTCGGTGTACACTACATTTTATACATTTACATTATGACATAATTCTTTATGTTTGTCAATACCGAAAATCAATTTGTTTCCGTTTCTTCAATATTTTTTTGTTCTGCAAAAAAATTAAATTTCCCGACAACGAATATTTCCCGACAAACCTCATAGAATGCAATAGAACCAATATGAGAAAGGTGATTTATATGTTTATTTTCTCGACGAAACTGACGAAAACAAAAATTCTGACCGCCGCTTTAGTCAGCGCTTGCCTGGTATTATTGTTGTTGATTTCCTTGCCCACGGGAGTCAAAGCATCCAAGGATACGGTCAAGGGAGAAACGAACCAAGAACGCATTGAATACTTACAAACCTTCGGCTGGCAAGTATCCAACGATCCGGTGGAAGTGGTAAGCATTACGATCCCCGAAGAATTCGACACCACATACAACGAATACAACGCGCTGCAGATCAGTCAGGGCTTTGATCTGAGCAGTTACAAAGGGGATGCGGGAACGCGATATACGTATACCATCTCGAATTATCCAAACACAACCTCGGCACAGGTTTTGGCAAACGTCATCGTTATTGACGATCAGATCGTTGCGGCAGACGTTTCCAGCGTCTCCGCAGGAGGATTTATGCACACCTTACAAATGCCCGAAAAAACCGACGCGGGCGCTGTGGATACGGAATCTTCTTCCACGGGAATGACGAAAGACGAAATGCTGAATTCTTTGGGCAACGGCTCAAAATAATATATTGCTCTTGACATCCTTCCGAAGAAATGGTATAATACCTTTGTACGTTACCTATTCTTCGGAGGATTTTTATGAAGCGAATACTTGCCTTTTTGCTCCTACTCCTTTGTTTAACTGCATCCCCTCTGTCCGTTGCGGCAGAGACGGTGGATAAATCCGAATTGGAACCGTTGTTAAACGAGGTTTTTGATCCGACCCTCTATACGGAAGAGTCCTACCAAACGTATCAAAAAGCCGTCAACGATGCTCTTTCGGTCTACGAAAACGATTATGCGACCAAAGAAAGCGTTCAGGTTGCCCTAAACACCTTGATTGATGCAAGAGATGGATTGACTCTCTTGTTAAATCGAGGCGCTCTTCTCAATTACGTTTCCGGCATAGAAGAATATCTGTACGGAACAATATACAACCTATCACCGGAAACCGTAACGCTGTTAGAAAACGCAAAGAACGAATTTTTAACCCTTTACAAGAAAGAACTTCTTACAAAAGCCCAGCTTACTGAAGCAAAGGAGTCCTTTGAACGAATCAAAAAAACGGTAGAAGAAAGTAAGAAAATTAAACAGTTCTCTTCCAAAAATGCAGATGACGGCGTTGTGGTTCCGGAAAAGGTCATCAGCAGTTCTCAAGGCTTGGGAAAAGTCACTGCGATCCGTGTAACGATCGTAGGAATCGGAATCGGATTCATTTTATTGGGAACCGTCGCCGCAATTCTCTATTTTAAGCCGCCGAAATTTTTACAATGATAGCATAAAGACCACCGAAAACGGTGGTCTTTTCCTACTCTATTTCGAAGAAATCCCTAACAACTCATCACAAGACACGTTAAAAATATTGGAAAGACACACTAACTCGATATCGGTAACAAACCGTTGACCCGATTCAATACGCTGAATCGCATTTTTATCAACGTCAACGCCTCTTAATTGCATGGCATCTGCTAACATTCTCTGAGACATTTTTTTCGGCTGCATTGTACGAAGTCGATATATAGTTTCTCCGCAAATATTATTTCTTCCCGTTGCAGTTTTATTTTTGAACATTCAGAAAACTCCTTCTAATTTGACATTTAGTGCTTGACAAATTTATTATACCATGCTATAATGAATTTATGACATTCACAAAATGTCATTTTAAATTTATTAGAAGGAGAACGAAACATGAAAAAAGAAATTCGGGCGACGATTGGAATTGTAATATTGTTCGCATTGCTCGTAGTTTGGTCAGTTTCCGTCTCTGCCGCCACAAATCCATATCCTCAATGGCAGACTATTGGCGGAATCAGAACCATTACCTGCACCTCATACGCATGGCAGCAAGTCTACGACAACTTTGGGGTGGCATTACCAAACTTTGGAAACGCAGTAAATTGGTATAACAGAGCTTCGGAAAGCGGGTATGCCGTAGGAACCGTCGCAAAAGCAAATTCCGTTGCGGTATGGTCGGGAGACACTTACGGGCACGTATCCTACGTGGTAAGTGTAAACGGAAATAAAATGACGGTAAACGAAGCTGGAATGACCAGCAACGGTGCAGCCTATAACGGGAACGGGATTTTCAACGGAAACGTTGTAAACAGTATAGTCGGACAACAAAAAGGCAATGGATCTTCAAAAATTTTAATTGGGTTTATTTATCCCGGAGAAACCGCAAAACCTTCGTTTGCTTCCGCGTCTGAAAAAAATTCCGTTACAGCTTCCAACGCGGTTCTGTGGGGACTGCTCACAAAGCCTTCCGCTGTAACCATTTCCAAAATCGGGATTCAAGTCAGACCTGACGGAGCATCATATACAAATGAAAATTCAAGGTATGATGCACCGTCAAAAAATTATTCCGGGGAACCTAAAGTATATATTTACTACGATTTAAATGCAGAATTGGGTTTAACGCTGAAGCATGCAACAAAGTATTATTACAGATTTTATGCAAATGTGAACGGTGCGGACTGTTGGAGCGAGGAATACACCGTTACGACGACCGGAACCCATACTTTCGGAGAATGGAAAACATCAACATCCCCCACATGCACTGCTTCGGGAACAAAGATTAGATCTTGTTCTTGCGGAAAAACTGAATCTTCAAGTATCCCCGCGCAAGGACATAGCTATTCTTCCTCCTTTACAATTGATCTCGAAGCATCATGCACCGTCGCAGGAAGCAGGTCACGTCACTGCGTAGGGTGTTCCGCAAAAATCGACGTTACCAAGATACCGGCAACAGGGCATGTTTTTGGAGCGTGGAATACTGTGAAGAATCCCACCTGTAGTTCACCGGGAAATAAGCAACGCACCTGCAAATGCGGAAAGACAGAATCTGAATCCATTGCAGCCCTCGGTCATAATTTCGCCGCTTCTTGGACGATTGACAAGACTGCGACGTGTGTTACAGCAGGAAGTAAATCTTATCATTGTTCTCGTTGCACAGCCACAACAAATACAACGCCAATTGACCCCCTCGGGCACTCTTTCGGAGAATGGAATACTATTAAGGTCGCCTCATGCGTTTCTTCCGGAATAAAGCAACGCACGTGTCACTGTGGCGCTACCGACATAGAAAACATACCCGCAACAGGACACCAATGGCAGAATTGGAAGACAACCGTTGCGCCGACAGAATCGACCGAAGGAAAAGAAACGCGAACCTGCCAGAGTTGCTCACAAACAGAGGTGAAATCAATTCCATTATTAAGCAGCGACGGTCACGTACACAACTTCGGAGATTGGCAGATAACAAAAGAGGCAACCTGTCAAACATCGGGGACTTCCGAAAGAGCATGTATTATTTGCAACGCAAAAGAATGTATGGAAATTGCGGCGAAGGGGCATGCTTTTGGAAATTGGTATGTCGCCACGGAGCCTACTCAAACAACCGAAGGACTTTCGGAACGTATCTGTAACATTTGCAATTTAAAAGAAACGTTAACTACTCCCATATTAAATAGCGATTCCACCCCCGAAGAGAACATTTCGTCCAATGGAATTTCCAATGAAGATACTTCTGTTGAGACTGAAACAGGAAAACAAGCGGACGAAGACAATAAGAAAATTCCTATTTCCCCCATTGTCATAAGAAACATCGCTATCCTTGTATTGCTTTCCGGCGCCGCCATTCCGACCATATTGTTTATCATAAAGAAACAGAAATAATTTTTCAAACCCTATTTAAGCATAAAAAATCCCCCGACAGGGGGATTTTTTACTTTCATTATATTTTGTTTTTACGCACGAGGAAGGAGTGGGACGAGACGTATTTATCGTACTCAATGG
>JAZSJP010000151.1:0-5481 GCA_045534395.1 Eubacteriales bacterium
AAACAGAGTAAAGCAAAATATAAAGTGGGTTATTGCGAAAGTGTGTTCTCGCTAAGCTTTTAACAATGGAATGTATAAATGTTTGCAGTGTTCAAAGATTGAGAGAATAAAAGGAGATCTTCCATGACACAAAAGAAAGCACTGATTTCCGTTACCGCCGTTTCGTTGTTCTGTTGTTCCGTGATGGCGGTGGTGGACGGAATCTGGATGCCCGGCTACGTTGTTAAATCTGCCGTAAAGTTGGCTCTGTTTTTACTGTTGCCGTACGTTTGCTCTCTATTGGTAAAAGAAGTGGAATACCGTTCTCTGTTTCGGGCAAACAAACGGGGGCTTTTGGTTGCGTTTGCCCTGGGAATCGTTTTATTCGCTTTGATTTTGGGTGGATATTTTCTCCTGTCTCCGGTGTTTGATTTTTCCAATGTGGCAAGCTCCCTCACCTCGTCGGTGGGGGTGACGGGGGAGAACTTCCTTTTCGTTGCCCTTTACGTCTCTTTTATCAATTCCCTGTTGGAAGAATTTTTCTTTCGGGGATTTGTCTTCACCAACCTCAAAAAGGCTTCCAACCGCGTAGTTGCATACGTTTTCAGCTCCTTGTTGTTTTCGCTCTATCATACGGCGATGATAATAGGGTGGTTTTCGCTCCCTCTGTTTTTGCTGGTTCTTACCGGGCTTACCGTGGGCGGCGCAATCTTCAATGCTCTCAATGAAAAATACAATACGGTCTTCGTCTCGTGGATCGTTCATATGTTCACCAATTTTGCAATTAACACCATCGGATTTATACTGCTGAAATAAACCAAATCGGTTTAAAAATTAAGGAGTTTCTTATGGCTTTAACAACTGAACAAATCAATTCCGTAAAGGGAAGAGGATTTTTGCGTAATCGGGGAACCGAGTGCTTTTCCGGGCGTATGTTAGCTCCCGGTACCGTTTTTACGGCGGAAAACATGCGGGATATGGCGGAACTTGCCGAAACTTACGGCAACGGAAAACTGATTCTCACCAGCCGCCAATGTGTTGAAATTCCCGGCATCGCCTTTGATCATATTTCCAAGGCGGAAGCCTTTGCTTTGGAACATGGACTGATTTTCGGGGGGACCGGCCCCAAAGTGCGTCCCGTAACCGCCTGCAAGGGAACCACCTGTGTCTTCGGTTGTTACGATACCCAAGCCCTTGCCAAAAAGATTCACGAGATCTATTACGTGGGTTGGGGTAACGTGAAATTGCCCCACAAATTTAAGATCGGCGTCGGTGGTTGCCCAAACAGTTGTATCAAGCCGTCTCTCAACGATTTCGGAGTGGAAGGTCGTCGCGTTGCCGGACAAAAAGAGGCGGCGTATCAGATCTATATCGGCGGAACTTGGGGAAAAACCACCCGTATGGGTACCGCCCTTTCCCGATTGGTTTCTGAAGAAGAGGTTTTGCCCATTTTGGAAAAGACCCTTCTTTGGTTCCGGGAAAATGCCTACGCCAAGGAGCGCCTCGGAAAAGCCGTTGACCGCATGGGTACAGAACGTTTGGAACAGGCACTCTTTTCCGACGATTTATTGTTGCGTAAAGATGAAATTCTTTCTGCTCCCATCAAGGAACAAGCATGAAAAAAGTTTTTTGCTTTTTGATGTTTTTTCTTCTTACGACTTCTTTCGTTGCCTGTGGGACGAAAGAAGATCCTTCTCTTGACGAATCCGGAATCTCCATCGTTGATACCTTCGGAGTTCCTGTTTCCCTCTCTTCCGATGCCCGCGTCGTGTCCTGTTACGGATCCTTCTCCGACGCATGGCTCCTTTCCGGCGGTAGGTTGGTGGGCGTGACCGACGATGCGGTAGAAGAGCAGATCGTTTCTGCCGATGTCCTTTCCGTGGTGGGATCCGTTAAAAATATTGATTTGGAGCGCGTGGCGTCGCTGTCTCCCGATTACGTGATCCTATCGGCGGATCTCACGGCGCACTTGTCTCTTCGAGACGCCCTGATCGCAGCAAAAATTCCCCACGGCTATTTTCGTATGGATACCTTTTCCGATTATAAGACGATGATGAAGCAGTTTTGCGCCGTCAACGGAAGGAAAGACCTGTATCAAAAAAACGTTCTTGACGTAGAAGATCAAATTGGGGAGATTTTGCAAAAAATTCCCGAGAAAAATCAAGAGACCGCACTGCTCTTGCGTGTGTATTCCACGGGAATGAGAGCCAAGCGCGACGATAATTTGGCGGGTGTGATTCTCAAAGAATTGGGACTAAACAATATCGCTGACGAAATTCCCTCACTCTTGGAAGATCTGAGTGTGGAAAAAATCGTTGAATGCGATCCCGACTATATTTTCGCTCTTGCCATGGGGGAAGAAAAAGCCGCGGAAGAATATCTGCGTCAGAACGTGGAAAATAACCCCGCATGGGCGGGAATTTCCGCGGTACGGCAGAACCGATGCTACTTATTGCCCAAAGAATTATTCCATTATAAACCCAACGAACGGTGGGCGGAAAGCTATGAGTATCTTGCAAAAATCATCTACCCAAAACAATTCGAAGCATAAAAAGTACGGAATCAAACCTTCCGTACTTTTCCTCGTGCTGATTTTTTTGTTGGCGTTATCGTTCTTCCTCTCTCTTTGTTTCGGATCTGTTTCGGTAAATATGGGGGAGACGTTACAGTCTCTTTGTTCGGGAGATTTTGAGGCTCCTTCCGTGCGGATTTTACTGCATCTTCGTCTGCCGCGCCTTTGCGGTGCGATTCTTTCGGGCATGGCGTTAGCGGTGGCGGGAGTGCTGATTCAAGGGGTGCTACATAATTCCATGGCGGCACCCAATATCATCGGCGTTAATTCCGGTGCCGGTTTGGGCGCGGTGCTGATGCTGACCGTCTTTCCGTCTGCCGTTTCTTTTTTGCCATTTGCCGCGTTTTTCGGTGCCCTTTGCGCCTGTCTTTTGATTTACGGTGTATCGTTAAAAACGGGAGCCTCTCCCGCAACGTTGATTTTGGTTGGCATCGCCGTCAGTTCCCTTCTTAATGCCGGCATCAACGCCGTCAAAATTTTATTCCCCGACAGCGTTTACGACGCCGACGTTTTTATGATTGGCGGATTTTCGGGATTGACTTTTTCAAGAATTTTTATTCCCGCCGTCGTAATTCTTTTGGGTCTTGCCGCGGCAATGCTCTTTTCCCGCAATGCGGATATTCTTTCCTTGGGAGACGACACGGCAAAAAGCCTTGGAATGAACGTAAAATCTACGCAGTTTTTCTTTTTGGTTCTTGCATCGGTGCTTTCCGGTTGTGCCGTCAGTTTTGCGGGACTTTTGGGATTTGTTGGACTTGTCGTGCCTCACGTCGCCCGACGTTTCGTGGGGCAAAATCACGGGATTCTAATTCCCTTCAGCGCCTTGGGTGGGGGAATTTTGGTTTTGGTTTGCGATCTGCTCAGCCGCGTCTTATTTGCTCCCTACGAGATTCCCGTGGGAATCCTTTTGTCCGTTGTAGGCGCTCCTTTCTTTCTGTTTTTGATTCTTTCGGGGAGGAAATATCATGATTGAATTGAAATCCGTCTCCTTTTCTTACGGTGAAAATCCTGTCTTTTCCAACCTCTCCGCAACCTTCCGACCGGGAACCTTTTACGGCATTGTCGGACCCAACGGTTGTGGAAAAACTACGCTGATTCGATTGCTTGCTGCCTTGAATTCTCCTACCGCGGGGGAACTTCTTTTGGACGGACGTCCTTATGGGGAATATCGCCGCAAAGAATTGGCAAAGCATCTTTCTCTGCTGCCGCAGTCTTCCCGTCTTCCCGCGGTCACGGCAGAAGAATTGGTTTCTCGGGGCAGATATCCCCACGAGGGATTTGCTCACCGCAGAACCGAAGCCGATGGCATTGCCGTCATGAACGCTCTTGCAAAATCGGACGCTACGGAACTTGCTCACCGCGATCTTTCGACCCTTTCGGGCGGGGAGCGTCAGCGGGTACGCCTTGCTTTTTTGTTGGCACAGGATACGCCTTACGTCTTTTTGGATGAGCCTACCACTTATTTG
The DNA here is from genome assembly GCA_045534395.1 of Eubacteriales bacterium. Classification (GTDB taxonomy): domain Bacteria; phylum Bacillota; class Clostridia; order Oscillospirales; family UBA644; genus RGIG995. The sequence continues at coordinate 4,018 of JAZSJP010000151.1, forward strand.
GATATTTCCCAACGCTTTTCCTTTATGGAACAACTGAACGGCTTGAAGAATCAAGGAAAATGCATCGTCGCCGTATTGCACGATCTTTCCCTTGCTCTGCGGTATTGCGACACCGTCGCCGTCTTAAATCAAGGCAACTTTTCTGCCTTCGATTCCCCGCAAAGCCTGATCTCTTCCGGGATTTTGGAAGAAGTGTTCTCGGTTCGTTGTCTTCCCGTGGAAGTCGACGGTCAAAGCAACGTTCTGTTTCTCCCCAAATAAAAAACGCCGAAATAAGAATTTCCTTATTTCGGCGAAATTTTTATTGCTTAACCGTTCGGTTGGTTGCGTTCATGTTTACCTGATTTTTCACGTCAAGGGGGCAGACGTTCAGAGCGGTCTTTCCGCGATTGATGACGATGGGTTCTCCCGTTTCCGCCTTCATCAAGGTCAGATTGCCGTCCCGACTTTCTCTGCTCCACTGAATGGCGGTGTATTTGCCCTCGCTGATTAAGTATCCGTTCCCGGTACCCACGTTGGTGATTCCCAAATGTCCTCCGGCGTCAATTACTTCCGTCTTGCAGAACAAAAGAATCACGTTGGTAAAGGACAATTGCTGACCGTTGTTTCCGTCAACGTGTTTGTTTCCGTTGTGCTGGTATCTCAGATAGGTTTTGGACGCGGCGTCGTAAACGTAATCCACCTTTTGGTATCCCGTTACGGGAACGTAAACGTGCAAAGCCTCTTCCGTTCCCACTTCTACCGGTTCTTCGGCGGGGAAGGAGAAGGGCATTTTGAAATCATTCCGCAACTCCGTGCGGTAGTTGAAATGAGCAATGGATTTGACGATTCCCTCTCCCGTGGTCATCATGGTGTGTTCCAACGCCATGGTTTGAAGACGTTCTTGGTCGCGATAATAAACGTCCAGAGGATCTTTTTTCACACCGTCAATATTGTTGATTTTTCGAGAAGCGATTTGAGAATACGCCTCGTCGCTTCCGCCGGCGTGACAGTAAATGGCGTCAAATGCCTGTGCAAAATCCAAATAATAGGGGCGGGAAGAACGAATGGAGCCGATCTCTCCCAAAGAAGCATAATCGGAAAACAGACCCATCAATCGGGTAATTCCGCCTTCCACGGGGCATTCGACGAGCAGATCTACGGCGCTGATCCCTTCTTGGGGGAGTGCCTGCTTTATGTTGTTGAGCATAATGGCAAGGGGACGCTTGCCCTCGTTGTTGTATTCTACGTCCAATCCCGTTAAGGGATTTTGATATACGATGGGTTCCGGAACCGTGTTTTGATCGGTATTTTGCGTCGAGACGCTGTCGGTGGTTCCCGTTTGTGTGTTTTTCTCTTCTCCGGATTCTCCGCAAGCGGCAAACCCCAAAAGAAGAATAAGCACCAACGACAGGGAAAGTAAAGATTTCAAAGGCTTCATAACAGTTCCTCCCACGCTAATATGTTTATACACTTATTATAAAC
>JAZSJP010000029.1:0-9225 GCA_045534395.1 Eubacteriales bacterium
TGACGTTTTACGCCGTCAACGCCATCGGTGCTCTTTCCAATATGGTACATCCTCTGTCGGGGGAAAAAGAGATTGAGTTTTATCTCAAAGAGGCGGAAAGTCGTGTTGCCGTTACGTTGGATCGTTTTTACGGAAAATTCCGGTCGATTCGGGAGAACGTCTCTCTCGACACCCTTATCGTAACTTCCATCTCCGACGCCCTTTCTCTACCTATGAAGGTAGGGTACGCTTTGACCGAAGGGCGGTCTGCAGATCCTTTGCCGAAGGACGCATCTTTTCTGCAATGGAAGGATTTTTTGAGAAGGGGAGCTTCCTTGAAATCTCTCCCGAAGCATGCTGCAAAAGCTTCCGACGCCGCCGTGATCTTATACAGCGGGGGTACTACGGGAACCACTAAGGGAGTTCTTCTTTCCAACGCAAATTTCAACGTCCTTGCCTGTCAGGTTATTGCCGCAAATCCCATGTTTTGTCCGGGCGATAAAATGCTGGCGGTTATGCCCATGTTCCACGGTTTTGGGTTAGGTATTTCCGTTCATTCCATGCTGTCCCATGGGGGAAGGTGTCTGCTGGTTCCCCGTTTTACCGTAAAAAGTTACGCAAAATTGTTGAAAAAGAAGCGGTGCCATTTCATTGCCGGCGTGCCGTCTTTGTACGAAGCGTTATTGGCGGAGCCGTCGATGAAAAACGTGAATCTGTCGTGCCTGAAAGGTGTTTTCAGCGGGGGAGACTCTTTATCCGTCAGCCTGAAACAACGCTTTGATGCCTTTCTGAAATCTCACAAGGCAACGGTCTTTCTGCGGGAAGGCTACGGTACTACCGAATGCGTGACCGCGTCTTGTCTTACCCCCTTTGACCGATATAAGGAAGGCTCCGTGGGGGTTCCGTTTCCCGATACCTATTATAAAATCGTTGCACGTGATACGGAAATCGAAGTTCCTCGGGGAGCAGAGGGCGAGATCTGTTTGTCCGGCCCCTCGGTAATGCTGGGGTATTTGAACCGACCGGAAGAAACGGCAAAGACCCTTCGCACCCACGCCGACGGAAAGGTTTGGGTTCACACGGGAGATCTGGGCGTGATGGACGAGGAAGGTTTCGTTTATTTTCGCCAACGCATCAAGAGGGTCATCGTCACCAACGGATATAACGTATATCCGTCTCGAATCGAAACGGTTTTGGATTCCATGGACGAGGTTTTGTACTCTTGCGTTATCGGTGTGGAAGACCCCGTGCGAGGACAGTCCGTTAAGGCTTTCGTGGTACTGAAAAAAGAAATTTTGCCCACGGAAGAGACCAAGGAAAAGATCATGAACCATTGCCGCCGTTACGTGGCAAAATACGCCCTTCCCCGCGCCGTGGAATTCCGCAATGAATTGCCCAAAACCTCGGTGGGAAAGGTCGCGTACCGTATATTATAGGAAGAAGAAAAACAAAAGAGCCATAGATGAGAGGTAAAAAAATGGATTATTTCAAGCTGTGTAAAAAGGGAATCCGCTGGACGGTTCGAAAGGGTCAGGTGCATACGGACAATATCGAAATGGCAGGCTTTCAAACGGCAGACGTTTTTACTTACGGCGTTGCCGAAGGCGGGGTTGCCCTTTTGGGGCGGTATTGCGTTTTTCCCATGCTTCGTACCATTCCAAACAATACCCACGCTTCCTTGCGTAAGCGTTACGAAGACGAAAGTTTCCCCTCCATTTTAGCAGATGGTTCCGCCGAAACGGAATACGCCGTGTTCTTTGCCTTTGACGGAATTTTGACCATAAAAACCAAAACCGCACACTTTGAGATTGTTCGGGAATGTTTTCCGTCGGAACATCAGTTGGCGGCAATCGAACATACCACGGTTAAAAACATTACCGACAAACCGGTTGCGCTCTCTCTTTCTACCCCCGAAGTAGTGTTGGACGCCGAGGTTCGGGGAACGAAGGGAATGTATCAGCTGGAAGTCGTTCACGACGGTGTGGACGAAATCTTGGAACCGGGAGAATCCTTGACCTTTGATCTTGCCTGTACGGGACGAAAAGCCAACGACCCCGTCGTGCTTGTGGACGGTGAACGGGAAAAAGCACGCCGCCGTCGCCGTTGCAGAGAGTTGATGAATGCCGTTACCCTTACTTCCGACGATAAAGAATTGGATATGATGTTCCGCTTTGCCTGTCTGCGGGCAGGAGAAAGTATTTTCCGTACCATTACGGGGGATATTCACGCTCCCGGCGGAACGAGTTATTACGCTGCCTCTTGGTGCAACGACCAAGTGGAATACGCCGGTCCTTGGTTTGCTCAAACGGGAGATGCGGTGGATCTGAACGCTTCCATGAACGCTTACGGTCACTATATGCCCTTTATGAGTGATTCTTACAAAGCTATTCCTTCTTCGGTCATCAGCGAGGGCTTGGATATTTGGGAAGGAAAAGGCGACCGCGGAGACGCGGCAATGTATTTGTTCGGTGGTTCTTTCTTTGCCTTGATCTGCGATAATCAGGAATATACCCAAAAACTTTGGAAGCCTCTGAAGTGGTGCGCGGAATACTGCCGCCGCAGAACTTCCTCCGAGGGGATCGTTTGTTCCGATACCGACGAATTGGAAGGACGGATTCCCACTGACGGATACGCAAACCTTTCCACCTCTTGCTTGGCATACGGCGGTTACCTGTTGATCGCAAATCTTGCTGATCAGTTGGGAGAATCCGACTTGGCGCGTCAGTACCGTGCTCAGGCAGTTGCTTTGAAAGACGCCATCGAATCGTACTTCGGAGACGAACTTCACGGCTTTAAAACCTATTGCTATTCCAAGGGGCACGATACTCTTCGTTCTTGGATCTGCTTGCCCCTCTGTATGAAGATCTTCGACCGCAAGGAAGGAACCCTCGACGCATTGTTCTCTCCCTATCTTTGGACGAAAAACGGAATGCTTTCTTGCGAGCGGGGCGAAGAAAACAACAACGATACCGTTTGGGATCGTTCTACCCTCTTCGGCTTTAAGGGATCCTTCATCTCCGACCGAGTCGATCCCGCGTGGGATTCTTTTAAGTATTATATTCACACCCGTCTTTTGGGCGAACGCGTTCCCTATGCCGTAGAGGCGTATCCCGAAGGCGATATGCGTCATTTGAGTGGGGAAAGTGCCCTTTTCTGCCGAATCATTACCGAAGGTCTTTTCAAACTCTGGCCTTTGGGACAAGGCAAATATTCCGTTACCCCCACCCTTCCCGGTCAGCTGACTCATTTGAAATTGGAAGGCTGGCGATTGGGCGGTCATCGTATTTCTCTTTGTTTGGAACGGGGAAAACCCGTTCAGATCTTCAAGGACGGCGTTTTGTCGTTCGAGTGTGAGCTGGGCAAAGAAGCGGTTATCGACGTAAGATAATTAAAATGAAAGCAGGTCTTCCGTAACGGTTGACCTGCTTTTTAAGTAATCTTTAAGATTTCCTTAAAGGTTTTTTCGTTGACAATTCCGCGAATTTATGATACAATAGAAAAAAAGAAAGGTGGGGTTTTGTGTCGGTTTTGCTTACGGTACTTCGTTGGGTCGTCTTTATGGCGTCGTTGTGCGGTTGGTTTTGTTTGACGGTGCATTTGACGAAATTGAAACCCGCCTTCGTTCCCGTAGTTACTCTTTGCTCCCTTACGGTTCTTTTGTTTACCTTCGGTGCGTTGCATTTGTTGCAAATCGGTGCGTGGATTCTGTTTTTTGCAGGCATCGGACTTTTGTTGTTTTACGTGTCCTTTGCTTGTGGAAAACGGTTTTCCTTCTCCTTTATTCTTTCTCCCGGAATGGTCTTTTTTCTCGTTGCTTCGGCGGTATTCATTCCCCTTCTTTGGGGCGTGAATTATTACCACTACGATAACTTTTCCCATTGGGGAACGGTCTTGTCGGAAATGCTGTATTTCCACGATTTTCCTACAGCTCAAACGGTGGTGGTCTTCCGGGATTACGCCCCGGGTACGGCGTCGTTTCTCTATTGGTTCTGTTCTGTGGTGGGGCAGTCCGAGGACATTGCTCTCATGGGGCAAGCGCTGTTTTCCTGTGCCGCTCTTTCGCCTCTCTTTTTCCGCGTCCGCAAGGTGCGTTCTTTCCGCTTTTTTGCCTACGCCTTGCTTTCTCTCGTTTTGACCTGTCTTTTGGTCTATGACGACGGAACGTTGCAGATATATAATCTGTTGGTAGATGCTCTCATGGGATTTTTGGCAATCTCCGTGTGGTTTTTACGGGAAGAATATCGAGAAAAGCCCCTGTTCGCGTGGGGAGTTATGACTCCCGTACTGACGTTCTTGATTTTGGTGAAAAGCAACGCCGTTTTGCTCTTGGTTCTCTTTGCTCTCTTGCTTTTTTACGATTCCCGAAAAGCAGACTTGTCCGAGTGGAAACGTTGGTTGTTTTTGATGCCTTTTGTCGGTGTGGGAATTTGGACTTACGTATGGAAAATCTATCGAGATATGACCTACGGTGCGCCTACCGATTCTTATAAATTCAACGGTTTTGTTGCGACTTTTGAAGAACGAGGACTCGACTTTTATGGAAAAATTCTCCGCCTGTTTTGGGACAAAGTGACTGATTTTTCCAAGATCTACGTCGTCGTATTCGTTGTGCTGAATCTGTTAACGGTCGTCGTTCTTTTGCTTTTGCGCTACCGTAAAAAGAATTGCCGTTACCTCTTCCGCAGTTGGTTGATCTCCAACGCTTTTATTGTGGGATACGCCGTAGCGTTAATGTTTATGTACGGCTTTATTATGGCGGTAGGAGAGGCTCAGAATTTAGCGGCCTTTGAACGGTATATTATGACTCCCGCCATTCTGTTTACGGCAATTCTTTCGGAAGCCGTGTTTACTACTTTCTACGATATTTTATCCCCCCGTCCTTTGTCGGTGCGGTGGTTTCCCGTCTGTGTTTCTCTTTTACTCTTTTCCTTGGTTTCCGGTCATGCGGTGCAGTTGGTTTCTCGCCCCGATTTCTCGGAAACGGAGCGCGGCAAAGTTCAGGCAGTGTTGCAACAAGCTGCCGAGGTGATCCCCCGAAATTCCAAAGTTGCCATGTGCAACGGAGAACGGGGACGGCGAGATCTGTACTATTATTTAATGATGTACGAGTTGAAGACCCGCGCCTGTTTTGACTTGGATTTGGGTTTTCCGGAGTACAGTATCCCCACCGACGTAAAAATGCTTCGGGATTACGAATATTTGGTAATTTCTTCCAAGCACTACCTTGTTCTTCAGGAATTAACGAGAGCGGGTTTTGAGGTACAATGGGAAAAAGATTGCTTCGTCTATCGCATCAAGAATGCCAACGGAACTTTGTTTCTTTATCCTGCGGATATGAATCAAAAGTCATGAAAATTGTTAGAAAAAACTCCCGAAGTCCGGGAGTTTTTTCTTGACAAATTTTTTATTTTGTGTTATGATAAAGAAAATAAGATTTTCTCCCTTTAAAAATCTGTAAAAATACTGTAATATCAATATTTTTTTACGGAATCTTATTTTTCACGAGAAAGAAAAAAATAATATTTGCGCCTTATTTGATATTATTTCGGTTGAATTGTTTTCTTATATATGATACAATAAACGAGGAAAAGCCTATGATTTTGCGGGAATCTCATATCGATTCCGTGGACGGAAATTGCTTGATGAAGGTCTGCGAACACTCCCTTTCTCCGGAAGAAAAAGATCTCTCTTTGCCTTCTCGGTCGGAAATCGAGTTGGTGCGGATTCAATCCGGTGCGGGAGTGTGTCTTTCGGATAAGGCCGAGTCAGACGCTCTGCCGGGGGACCTCTTCATTTTTCCGGGACACGCCGCCCATTCCTTTCGGGCAAAGGCGCCGGAATTCCGTTTTTTGCAGATCCGCTTTGATCCCCGCTTTATTTGGGACGGTGCAGAAGGGTCTTACGATTTTCGATGCGTTTCCTTTCTTCTTCGTCCTTCCGCCGGCGTTTCTGCCCGCTTGCCGCGTGCAAACCCCGTCAACGCCACCGTGGGGGGGCTGATGGAGCGTATTTCGGTCTCCGTATCGGAAGAGGAGCCTTTTTCCGATTTGGAAGCCCGCGCTTTGACTATGCAGATCTTGACCCTGTTGCTTCGTCATTACGATTATCCCGACCGAACCCGTTCCGGTAGGCCTCATACTGTTTCCGAAGTCGAGCGGGGAGTTCGATTTATCAACGCCAACTATCGGGATCCCATCACCGTGGACGCCGCCGCCGACGCCGCCGGTATGAGCAAAAGTTATTTTATGAAAGTGTTTCGGGATCTCAACGGCGTTTCCCCATGGGAGTACGTGTTGCTTAAGCGCGTTGCCTACGCTACCACCCTTTTGAAAAATACGCAAACTTCCGTTCTGGATATCGCCATGCAGAGCGGATTTAATACGAAATCAAGCTTTAACCGCACCTTTCGGAGAGTGATGAAAACTTCTCCCGCTCAATATCGGGCGGCGGTGCGGCAAAGCGAAGGATACGGAGGGAGTTTTTTGAAACAGTATCATCTTGCCGTCGATTTGGGGGCGTCCAGCGGACGTCTGATCTTGGGCGGGCTGGAAAACGGAAAGATCGTTTTGGAAGAGGTTTACCGCTTCGAAAACAACGTAGTTCGTCGGGACGGACATCTCTGTTGGGATTACGATCGCCTTTTTACACAGATCGTCAACGGATTGCGTCATTGTAAGGATATCGGGAAGATTCCCGAAACCATGGCAATCGACACGTGGGGCGTAGATTACGCGCTGTTGGACGAAAAAGATCGGTTGTTGGGGGAGTCCTACGCCTATCGGGACAATCGCACCGTGGGCATTCCCGAAAAATTCTTTGAATTGATGCCCGAATCGGAATTGTATCAGCGCACCGGCTGTCAGGCACAGTCCATCAATACACTCTTCCAATTATATGAAACCAAACTGAGAGAGCCTGAAATTGCCGCCCGTACCAAAACTTTTTTGATGCTCCCGGAGTATCTGAACTTCCTTCTCACGGGCGTTAAAATGAACGAATATACGATTTGCTCCACCACCAATATGCTCAACTGTACTACGGGAACTTGGGACGAGAAGATCTTGGATCTCATCGGATTCCCCAAAGAAGCCTTCGGAACCGTCCATCAGCCTTGTCGCGAAGTCGGAGTTCTGAAAGACGAGATCGCCGAAAAGGTGGGATTTTCCTGTCGGGTCATTCTTGCGGCAAGTCACGATACTGCCGCCGCCGTATTGGCAGTTCCTTCCACCAAAGAAAACGTGGTGTATATTTCCAGCGGAACTTGGTCGATCTTCGGAACGGAATTGGATCGTGCCGTTACGTCCAAGGAAGGCTTTGAGGCGGATTTTACCAACGAAGGTTCTTGCGGCGGACGGATCCGTTATTTGCGGAACATCAACGGTATGTGGTTCGTCCAATCGGTACGCAGAGAATTGGACAAAAAATATTCCTTCGGTCAGTTGGCGGATCTCGCGGCGGAAGCCAAGGATTTTCCCTCGGTGGTAGACGTTTGCGATCCCCGCTTTCTTGCGCCCGAAAGCATGATTACCGAAATCAAAGAATATTGTCGGGATTCCGGTCAGCCGGTTCCTGCTACGGTAGGGGAGATCATGCAGTCCATTTACGCCGGACTCTCTTCCGCTTACGCAAAATATTTCCGCCTTTTGCGAGAAATTACAGGACAATCGGTGGATTGTATCAATATCGTCGGCGGCGGCAGTCGGGACGAATATCTGAATCACATGACGGCAAAAGCCTGTGGCGTTCCCGTCCTTGCGGGTCCCACCGAGTGCTCTTCCATGGGAAATATTTTGTCTCAAATGATCTGTGAAGGTGTCTTTACCGATATTACCTCTGCCCGTCAGGCAGTTGCAGACAGTTTTGAATTGAAAGAATTTAAGGGAGAATAACATGAACCGTTACGAAGGTGCAAAAGAACAATACCTTGCCTTGGGAATTGATTCCGAAAAAGCCTTGGAAACCCTGAAAAGCATTCCTGTCAGTATGCATTGTTGGCAGGGAGACGACGTGTTGGGATTCGATTCTCCCGATGCCGGTCTTTCCGGCGGAATCCAAACTACGGGGAATTATCCCGGTCGTGCCCGTACTCCGGAAGAGTTGATGGCAGACCTGGAAGAATCTTATAAACTCATTCCCGGCAAAAAGCGTCTGAATCTTCACGCAAGTTACGCCATTTTTGACGGCGAACCCGTCGACCGGGACGCCTTGGAGCCCAAATATTTTGCCAAATGGGTGGAATTTGCAAAGAAGCATAAGATCGGCTTGGACTTCAATCCCACCTACTTCTCTCACCCCTTGGCGTCAGACGGCTTGACTCTGTCTCACCCAAACGAAGAGATTCGCAAGTTCTGGATTCGTCACGGCATTGCTTGCCGCAAGATCGCTGCGTATTTTGCTAAGGAATTGAACACTCATTGCTTGTTCAACGTGTGGATTCCCGACGGCTACAAAGATATTCCCGCCGACCGTCTCGGACCCCGTATGCGTCTGAAGGACAGCTTGGATCAAATTTTTGCAGAACCCTTGGAAGGCGTTATTGACTGTGTGGAAAGTAAAGTCTTTGGCATCGGTGTGGAATCTTACACCGTCGGTTCCGGAGAATTTTACGTCTCCTACGCCGCCTCTCACCCCGGGGTTTACTATCTGTTAGACAACGGACATTTCCATCCCACGGAAGTGGTGAGCGACAAGATCCCCGCTCTGTTGCCCTTCTTCGACAAAATCCCTCTGCACGTGTCCCGTCCCGTCCGTTGGGACTCCGACCACGTAGTTATTTTTGACGACGAACTCAAAGAGATCGCAAAGGAGATCGTTCGTAACGACGCCACCGAAAAGGTTTTGATCGGTCTGGACTTTTTCGACGCCAGCATCAACCGTATCGCCGCTTGGGTGGTGGGTACCCGCAATATGCAGAAGGCCCTTCTGTTTGCGCTTCTCCAGCCCGATATGAAGAAGGCGCAGGATGAAGGGAACTTCACCGATATGTTGGTCTGGTCGGAAGAGGCCAAGACTCTGCCTTACGGTGATATCTGGGCGGAATACTGCCGCCGCAACAACGTTCCCGAGGGTGTCGAATGGCTCGCTCAGGTCCGTGAATACGAAAAGAACGTTCTTTTGAAACGCGTTTAATATATTGGAGGATAAAAATTATGGCTACTATTTTTAATACCGAAGTAATGCAAGGCTATATTCGCCTCGGAAACGAAGGCTGGAAGCAGTGCTGGCAAGAACGCAACGGCGGAAACC
>JAZSJP010000031.1:0-2717 GCA_045534395.1 Eubacteriales bacterium
ACCTTGGAAGAACCGCCGTCCTACGCCGTATTTTTATTGCTCTGCAACGCAAAAGAGGGCGTCTTACCCACGGTTCGTTCTCGGTGTCAGACGCTGACCATGGCGCCTTTGCCCGAAGACGTAATTCGGGAGCACTTTATCAAAATTTACGGAACATACAACGAAAAAGCAAAAAATGCAACCATGCTCTCGGCGGGCTTCCTGGGAAAAGCTTTGGAGATTTACGAATCGGAGCAAGTAGAAGCCGTGACCAAAAGCATTGCCTTGGAACAGGCGCTGAAAAGCAACGACGCGGCTGCCGTATTTCGTATTTTTTCTTTTAAAGAACGAGAAGAATTGACGGAATTCTATCACGCGTTTTCTCTCCACGTAAAACGGAGATTGCGAGAATGCGGGGAGGAAGAACGGCATTTTTATTCCGACCTTGCCCGCCTTTGGGACGGCGTGTCGGAAGCTGTGCAGACCAATGTAAACGTAAAATTTTGGAACACTAATTTGGCGCGGCTTTGCCGCAAAGCACGAAGATAATTTTAGCTAAGAAAGGATCGACTCCATGATCGAAATCATCGGAATCCGTTTCCGCAATGCGGGAAAAATTTATTATTTTGCACCCAACGGCGTCGTCGCCTCGCCCGGACAAAAGGTTATCGTTCAGACCGTTCGGGGCACAGAGATCGGAACCGTCGTATTGGGGAATAAAGAAATCGACGAATCCAAAAATATCAAAGACCTCTCCCCCGTTCTGCGCATTGCGACGGAAGAAGACCTGAAAAAAGATGCGGAAAATCGGGAAAAAGAGAAAAAAGCCTTTGATATCTGTGTGGAAAAAATCAAAAAACACGAATTGGAAATGAAGCTGATCAACGTGGAATACACCTTTGATTGCTCCAAAATCGTTTTTTGCTTTATTTCTGACGGTCGCGTAGACTTCCGTGAGCTGGTAAAGGCTCTTGCGGGCATCTTCAAGACTCGCATTGAATTGCGGCAGATCGGCGTTCGGGATCAAACCAAAACCACCGCAGGACTTGGTCTGTGCGGACGAAAGGTATGTTGCGCGTCGTTTTTGACCGACTTTGATCAGATTACCGTAAAAATGGCGAAAGATCAAGGGGTTTCTTCTTCTCCGCAAAAGATTTCCGGTCCTTGCGGAAAATTGATCTGCTGCTTGGGTTACGAGCAAAAGGCGTACGAAGAGGAATTCAAAGAATTGCCCCGCATCGGCGCCTACGTAAAGACACCCAACGGCTGCGGAACGGTCTGTGACGTAAGCGCACTGAAACAAGGCGTTCGGGTTCGTTTGGAAGACAAGCCCGACGAAACCCCGGCATTTTACAAAAAGGAAGAGCTAAGCGCGCCAAACGCCGAAGAAGCCCCGGTAGAATCTACCGTTTCCTCGGAACAAGAAACAGTTTCTCCCAAAACCGAAGGAGGCGCAGAAAAACCCAAGAAACCCAAAAACAAGAAAAAGCGTTTTTATAATAAAAACAAAAAAAACCAACAAAAAAAGGCTGACGGCGGAAATAACAAGCAATAAAAATTACAAAACGTCCACTTATGAAAATGAGTGGACGTTTTTCTTCTCACCTTTGCGCGGCTCTCCGACTATGATGGAAGGGACGGATTTATTTTTTCCGAAATTTGGGTTGATTAAAATTCCCAAAACCGGAGGAAAATAATACTGTTCCGGACAGCAAAAGAAATACATGGAAAATCATAGGAGGACAAAGGAATGCCGCTGATTCGTCGAGGAGATATTTATTATGCGGATTTAAGCCCGGTGGTAGGCTCGGAGCAAGGCGGGATCCGTCCCGTGCTCATCGTGCAAAACGACGTGGGAAACAAGCACAGCCCCACGGTGATTGCCGCCGCTATTACGAGTAAAATCAATAAAAACCGTTTGCCGACTCATATTGAGGTAGATGCCCGGAATTATGGTCTTGCCCGGGATTCCATCGTTTTGCTGGAGCAAATACGAACCCTGGATAAACGGCGACTGAAAGAACGAATGGGACATTTGGACCGCGAAGCCATGGATCGAGTCGACCGGGCAATTTCCATCAGTTTTGGATTGGAGACCTCTCCCGTCAGCAGAGAAGAACGGGACGCATAAAATATTTTTCGCATACAAAAATCCGGAGATTTTTCTCCGGATTTTACGTTTAAAAGTTTTGTTTAAGTGAAGTATCGGCTAACTCCGATGTGAAGTTACGGCTTGCGCCATAGTGAAGTTTTGTGCATTACACAAAGTGAAGTTAAGTTTGCCCAAAATCACTTGCGAAGCAAACTTCACTGCCAACGGCAACTTCACTTGCCCGCAAGGGCAAACGTAGTTTCCAAAACAAAAAGCACTGCCCTCGCAGTGCTTTTTGTTTTGGAGGCACCATCCGGATTCGGACCGGAGCGTGGAAGTTTTGCAGACTTCTGCCTTACCACTTGGCTAAGGTGCCATCTTATGACGGTTTTTGGAGAAAAACCGCATTTTAAGAAAAATATCATGTTCGGTAGTCGAACATGATATCTTTCGTCTGGAGCGGAATACGGGGCTCGAACCCGCTACCTCAACCTTGGCAAGGTTGCGCTCTACCAGATGAGCTAATTCCGCAAATATGTTGTGGGTTCCGACAAGACGTGGTGAATAAGGTGGGAATCGAAACAACGACACGAGGATTTTCAGTGATCTGCTCTACCAACTGAGCTACAGAGGCAAAATTGGCGAC
>JAZSJP010000038.1:0-3218 GCA_045534395.1 Eubacteriales bacterium
ACTTAATGTTTTTTAACTAAAAAGTTGGGCATGATTGTCCACCTTTTTCTTTTAAAAGAGGTTTTATGAAGATAAATCAAAAAGTTCTGTCTTACAAAGAGGTCGTAAACCTTCCTAAACCGCCCCACAAACGACCCATGCGCCCCAATCTGTTCTTTCGGTGTCTGATTCGGGTGTTGTCGATTCCTGCCTTGATGAAGGCACGCTTTTCCTTTACGGAAACAGAGATGGAACGCGCCGGCAAGGGGCCGTGGCTCATTTTGATGAACCATTCTTGCTTTTTGGATTTGAAAATTGCCTATAAAATTTTCTTTCCAAAGCCTTTTTGCGTGGTTTCCACCACCGACGGTTTTGTGGGGATTCCTTGGCTGATGCGGTGGATCGGGTGTATACCCACGCAGAAATTCGTCTCGGATCTTACGTTGATACGGGATATTCTCCATGCGGTAAAAACCGAAAAAACTTCGGTTCTCATGTATCCCGAAGCCGGGTATTCCTTTGACGGAACCGCCACGCCTTTGCCCCGAAAAATGGGCGTATTGCTGAAAAAATTGGAGATTCCTGTCGTTACGGTCATCACCCAAGGTGCCTACCAAAGAGATCCTCTCTACAACGGCTTGCAAAAGCGTAAGGTCAAGGTCTCCGCGACGGTTCAATGCCTTTTAACGCCCGAAGAAATTCGAGAGAAATCCGTGGAAGAAATCGACCGAATGTTGGACGAAACATTCTCCTTTGATAATTTTAAATGGCAACAAGAAAACAATGTAAAGATTACCGAACCCTTCCGTGCCGACGGTCTGCACCGTATTTTGTATCAATGCCCCCGTTGCGGTGCCGAAGGGCAGACGGAAGGAAAGGGAATTCATCTCACCTGTCATGCCTGTGATGCCCGATATGAGTTGACGGAAGACGGATATATGAAGGCGTCGGAAGGGGAGACGGAATTTCCCCACGTACCCCATTGGTATCAATGTCAACGGCAGAACGTCCACAAGCAAATCGAAGAAAATACCTATTCCCTTGATACTCCCGTAAAAATCGCAGTTTTGAAGGATTATAAAGCCCTCTATTGGGTCGGCGACGGACGCCTTACCCACTCGGAACAGGGTTTTACCTTGACCGGCTGTGACGGAGATCTGAATTATACGCAATCCACCACCGCGTCCCATACCCTCAACTCTGATTTTTATTGGTACGAAATCGGCGACGTCGTCGGCATCGGAGACCGCAATTTGCTCTACTATTGTTTCCCCCAAGACCCCACCGTCTCCGTCACTAAAACCCGCCTTGCCGCCGAAGAATTATACAAAATTGCAAAGTCAAAAAAGCAATAATTTCATAATAATCAACCGTCTCCCGCAGCCTTGTTCTGCGGGGGATTTTTTCGCATTTCCGAAAGGGGTTCTTTGATACCTATATATAGCAACGGAAATTGGACGAACTATTTTTGATGCGACGGAACACAACTCTGCTACAACCGTCCAAGGGTGGTGAGAAAAGAATTTCACCTTTAGATATGGCATAAATGTGACGATTGTTTTTTTTTTTTTTTGAAAATTTTTTGGTTAATGTTGACAATAAGCCTATAGAATGATACAATATTAATAGATACGGTGAAAGCCGTAAAAAAATTTCAGGAGGGAAAACTATGAGAAAGTTTTCTGCAATTACTCGGGTGCTGGCTCTCATGCTGGTTCTGTGTCTTTGCTCCGCATTCGTCCCCGTCATGACGTTTGCAGCAGACGCCACCCCGGGTACAATCACCATCACGCCTGTCGAAGGAGACGCTTTTGAGGTTAACACCTCTACCACCGTTCCGGTTGGCGATGGTACGCTTGCCTACGACGTGGAGAAAGCAACCGTCACTCTGGACGGAATCACTGCAAAGACCATTGAATTTGCCATGCCCGGCAACTTCACCCTGAACGTTCTTCATGATAATCTTGTTGGTACGAAAGATACCGAAAAATCGGTTAATGTTTCTGCCGGCAATGTTATCGTAACCGGGGGCGGAACCTTGACTGTAGAAGCGAAGTCCAACGCTTTCTTAGTTGCTGCAGGGAACTTTACCCAAAATGGCGCTACCCTCGATTTGGAAAATCACGGTGGAGTCGAAGGAAGCCCCTATTTGGAAGTAAGCGGCAACATTACGTTTACTTCCGGTAAATTCACGGGTACGATGACTTCCTACTACGGTGTTTACACAAAGAGCGGAAAGGTAACTATTTCCGGTGGGGAAATCAATATTACTGCATCTGCAAACGTAATTCAAGCGAGTCAGTTTGAAATGACAGGCGGGACTCTTACTTCTACCACGACGGGGGGTAACAGTGCGATTCGTTGTTCGTCTACTGAGGACGCGATTAAAATTTCCGGTGGTAAATTGAATCTTACGTCTAACGGAAACCGCACGATTTTGGCAGACAGCGGTGCCGTTCGTATTTCCGGCGGCGATATTACCGCAGAAGCTAAAAATCAACAATACGCTATCCGCGGTGGAAACGGTGTCTACGTTTCAGGTGGTAAATTGAACTTGACTG
This sequence comes from Eubacteriales bacterium, assembly GCA_045534395.1. Lineage (GTDB taxonomy): Bacteria > Bacillota > Clostridia > Oscillospirales > UBA644 > RGIG995. Next base: position 2,541 of record JAZSJP010000038.1, read on the forward strand.
CTAAAGATACGGTCATTCAGGATACCGGTTCAGTTTGCGTAGAATTGACCGGGGGAGATATTTCTATTACCGGTGCCAACAACAATATCCTTACCGCTGGATACGTTTTGATTAAAGACTGTAACTTGACCATTAACGGTAGCACGACCGCAGATAGTTGGGCTATTAACGCTAATGGAGGAATTACCATTTCTCAAACCAGCGTAGACACTCCTACGAATGTTTCCTTTACGGGAACCCTGCGTTTGAACCGTGCTACGCCCCTTACTATTTCCGGTGGACGGATTACCGGAGAGGGTAATTATTTCCTTTATGCAACCGGTGCTTGTACTGGAAATATTAGTGCAGATACGATCATTGATTTTACTTCCAATGTAAAGCCCGTAACCGGATATACCGGATATTCTTGGGTTCTTACTGCAGATGATGGAATTTGGGAAGAAGGCAAGGCTTTGACCAACGGCACGACTGCCGCTGAAATCAAAACCGTAAAACAGAGACCTGTTGTTGACGCTGTCGTTTCTTCCACCGTTACCACCAACGGCACCGCCACAGAAGACGCTACCGTAGGTCTTTACAAGGGCGATGAAGAAATTGCTACGGTTCAAACCAACGCCGACGGCGTTGCCACCTTTACCGTAGAAGGTCTCCTTGCCGGTTATACCTATGACGAAGTCG
>JAZSJP010000171.1:0-2953 GCA_045534395.1 Eubacteriales bacterium
AGACTTGATGGAAGTGTACGATATCAGCCAAACGGCGGGCGCCGACGTGGTCTGCGGAAGCATTTCGGTGAAAAACGGAATCTGCGACCGTAAAAAATATAAAAAATATCGGATTCGTCAGACCTTAGGGCGCGGCGACACCGATTATATGAAAGAGGCGGTGCAACGGCGCATCGCTCGATACAAAGAGGGCGACGAGGGATTCACTCCTTTGCCCGACGTGATTTTATGCGACGGTGGCTTGGCGCAGATTCACGCCGTGGAAGAGGTCTTGCGGGAAGAAGGCGTTTCCCTTCCCGTCTTGGGGCTGAAAAAAGACAGTCGCCACCGAACCAAATCCTTGGTGTTTTCCGACGGCACCGAAAAGCCCTTGGCGGCGATGCCCGAAGTGTTCTCTTTTTGCGGTCGATTGCAGGAAGAAGTGCATCGAGTTGCCATTTCCTACCACAAAAATCTGCGTCAGAAAGCCATGCAACAATCTCAGTTGGAAGCCATTCCCGGGGTTGGAAAAGCCAAAGCCAAGGCGTTGTTTTTGCACTTTAAATCCATTGATAAAATAAGAAAAGCCACCAAGGAAGAATTGTGCGCCGTCAAGGGTATCAACCCCACCCTTGCGGAAGGAATTTCTTTGTGGCTGGAACAAAATTAGCTAAAAAGTCGGCGAAATCTTCGCTGACTTTGTTTTTTTTACGCAAAAAAACGCCCCGAGCAAAGCTCGGGGCAATCCCACAAGACCGTTATTTTGTTCGCCAAAAGGCGTTATGACTTCGTAAACCTGCTTGACAGCAGGGCGGGTAAAATCCACTCCCGTGCTTTGTGCTTCCAACGTCCGCTGACCGGAGGCGCGACGGCAGTCCGGGGCGGGAGGCCTGCATCCCCACACGGGAAGAGGGATTCCCTTAGTAATGGTGTAGGTTTTAACTGAAAATCATAAAAATCGTATCCCGCAGGAAGAAAGCAAATTAAAGTTTGCATTTGCCTTCCTATATAATATACACCCGCGCGGGGAATATATTACGGAAGATTTGGGAAATTATTCGTGACAGTGGTCGCAACCGCAATCGCAGCCTTCGTGACCGCAACCGTCTTCGGATTCCAATTCGTACTCTTCCGCCTTTTGGTCAAAGAGAGCGGCAACGGCGTTGAATTCGTCTTCGTCGTCTACGGTGACAAGAACGTCTTCGTCTCCGTCGTCTTCTACCCGAAGCATGATCACTTCTACTTCGTCTTCTTCGCCGGCTTCTGCGGGAGTCAAAAGAACGTAGGTCTTTCCGTCCCGTTCCACGGCGTCGATAATTTCAAAATTGACTTCGTTGCCTTCTTCGTCGGTCAAAGCAAGGATATCGTCTCTTTCTTCCATGATTTTATACCTCGTTTCTTGAATTTTGGTTTCTGATTCTATTTTACACGAAAACCGCGCAAATGTCAACAGGAAAAAGGGGGAAAAAGGTAAAATTTTTACGGCAGATTCCAAAAATGGAAAAGTTTACAAAAAGTTCAATGTTTTTTTTGAAATATCACTTGACACACGGCTCCGTGTGTGTTATAATAGCAGAGCATGGCAAAGTGGCTATGATTCCGGAGGTTGCTGAAATCCGCATTTGGGCGGCAGGTAGTTCCGGAGGAGCCGTATCCGATTTCAAATTGGATGAAACCGAACTTAGTTGACGTAAGGCAAAGTCTTTACCTCTCAGCGCACGTTTCGAAGGACTGTGTATCAGTCTGTTCGGTCATTGGATCAGCTTGCCCTGATCCGATTTTTATGTCCGAACCACGAAACGCACGGCGCAGTGTTCGGTTTTTCATCGCCCAAGTCGATCGGATAACTTGTCCGATCAACTCTTCCCAAATACTTAAGGAGGCGAAAATTATGGCAACTGAAAAAATGAGAATCAGACTGAAGTCTTACGACCATCACCTGGTCGATCAGGCTAGTGAAAAGATCGTCGCAACGGCTACCCGCATGGGTGCAAAGGTTTCCGGACCCGTACCCCTGCCCACCGAAAAAGAGATCATCACGATCCTGCGCGCTGTCCACAAATATAAGGACTCCCGCGAACAGTTCGAAACTCGCACTCATAAGCGCGTTATCGACATTCTCAAGCCCTCTCAGAAGGTCGTCGAAGCTCTCATGGGCATTGACCTTCCCGCAGGCGTCGAAATCGAAGTAAAACTTTAATTTCATTCAGCCATGCAACGTGAGGAACCGATGACTTGCCTCAGAAAAGAAGTCATTCCGTACCATTATATATGGTATACGGTCAAGTTGATTTCCCTTTCCGAAATCAACCAATAACCGAAAGGAGAATTTCAAATGGAAAAAGGAATTATCGGCAGAAAGATCGGCATGACCCAACTGTTCACCGAAAACGGAAACGTCGTTCCCGTAACGGTTGTGGAAGCCGGCCCCTGCACCGTCATTCAGAAGAAGACGGTTGACAACGACGGCTACAGCGCCGTTCAGCTGGGCTTTGAAGACATTCGCGAAAAGCTGGTCGTCAAACCCCTCAAAGGTCATTACGACAAAGCAGAAATCGCTTACAAGCGCGTTCTGAAAGAATTCAAGCTGGACAATTGTGAATCCATGAACGTCGGCGACGTGATCAAAGCTGACGTGTTCGCCAACGGCGACGTGGTTGACGTGACCGGCATTTCTAAGGGTAAAGGTTACCAAGGTACCATTAAGCGCCTCGGTTTCCACAGACAGCCCATGACCCACGGTACCTCCGGTTACCACAGACATCAGGGTTCTATGGGTGCAAACTCCACTCCCTCCAAGGTTATGAAGGGTAAGGGTATGCCCGGTCACATGGGCAGCGAACAGGTCACCATCCAGAACCTGAGCGTTGTCAAGGTTGATGCAGAAAACAATCTCATCGCCATCAAGGGTGCCATCCCCGGCCCCAACGGCGGCCTGGTCGTTGTTAAGACCGCCGTCAAGAAATAAGATAGG
>JAZSJP010000183.1:0-1601 GCA_045534395.1 Eubacteriales bacterium
AGCTCTCGCAAAAATGATATATCGTTGACGCGCTATGATATACGGCTTTGCCGCATGATATACTCACTTCGCAAGCATGATATAATATCCGTTCTTTTATATGCCGAAGGCATATATCATCCACCGCAGGTGGATATCATATCGAAGATATATCACCTGTTCTCGGCAGAACGGATATCATTGAAAACGACAAGTTTCTATCGAAACTTGTCGTTTTCATGGCTGGGGAATAGGGATTCGAACCCCAACAAACAGAGTCAGAGTCTGTCGTGCTACCCTTACACAATTCCCCAATATTCGATTTTGTCCTTTTCAAACCTTGGATATTATACCACGACTTTGATTGGTTGTCAACCGTGTTCACAAAATGTTCAAAGGTTTTTCATTGATTGTCTTCCTGCATAATGCTATAATGTGCTTGGCATAATTATGGGGTGTTGAAAATCAAGAACCGTTGTTGCATTGGTTTTTGGAGTAAAGCCGCAACTCAAAATAATTGAATGTTTTTGTAAAAATCCGCATTTTTTATCAGAATCCCCTTGACAAACGGGGAAAAATGTGTTATAATTCTGTACATGTATGGTAGAGGCGCACTTTGTCATAAGTATTTTGTCTGAAAACGCGGTCCGCGCGGGGCAAAGGAAAGGGACGGGTGCCGAAGACGGTTGCCCGGAACAGCAATCGTTCTGGCAAAGGAAAATAAGATTTCCTTTGTTGTCGCAGTAATGCGGAGAGCTATCCGAAAAACAGAACAATTCGGTGCGGGATTCCCGCTTCCGTTCTTTTGTGATGGTTTGCCGTATCTTGCGCAAACCGTCATTTTATTTTAAAGAAGGAGTTTTTCTATGAAAGACACGATTTTTCAGGGCGTTGCCACTGCCGTCGTTACCCCGATGACGAAACAGGGTGTGGATTATCCCACCTTTGCCCGTCTGTTGGATTGGCAGATTACCGAAGGTGTCAATGCTTTGGTAATTGCCGGCACCACCGGGGAAGGTTCCACCTTGACCGACGAAGAACACCGCCAGGTGTTGAAATTTGCCGTAGATACGGTGAAAGGAAGAGTTCCCGTCATTGCCGGTACCGGTTCCAACGATATTGCATACGCCGTGGATCTGACCGATTACGCCTGTAAAATCGGTTGTGATGCCATGCTGGTTGTAACTCCTTACTACAACAAAGCCACCCAAAAGGGATTGATCCGCTCTTTTACCGAAATTGCAGACGCTTCCACCAAGCCTCTGATTCTCTATAACGTTCCTTCCCGTACCGGCTGTAATCTTTTGCCTAAGACCTGTGCGGAGTTGGCGGATCACCCCAATATCGTCGCTATTAAGGAAGCCTGCGGAAATATTTCTCAGATTGCCGAGCTTTCCGCTCTCGTTCGCGGAAAAATGGATATTTATTCCGGAAACGACGATCAAATCGTCCCCGTGCTTTCCCTTGGCGGAAAGGGCGTTATTTCGGTTCTTTCCAACGTGCTTCCTCGCAAGACCGTGGAAATGTGCGATGCATTTTTTGCCGGAGATCTTGCTAAGAGCCGGGATCTTCAGTTGGATCTGCTTCCCCTGATCAACGCTTTGTTCAGTGAAGTCAATCCC
>JAZSJP010000015.1:0-2293 GCA_045534395.1 Eubacteriales bacterium
CTACCGACTGAGCTAGTGGATCGTTTCAACTACCGAAATATTATATCAGATTTTACCATTTTTGTCAAGGCTCAATGTGTAAACTTTTTGAAAACAATCTCATTTTTAATAGAATTCAGGAATTTTCTTTATCAATTAAAAGAAAAGACTTGCATTTATCTTTGTATTGTGTTATAATAAAACAGTAAAAAAAATCCGGGGGCCCGTATGAAAAACATAAAATCAGCACGTAGAGAGATCAATGGAATATTGGCGATTTTTGTGGTTTGCAAGGCGTTGCTCGTCTTGTCCGGGCGTTATTTGGGGAATTTACTGTTTGCATTGTTGCATTGGATTTACGGAGACGCTGCAGAGCAAGTGTATGCTGAATTTGGTTCTTACGGAACACTTTCGGGATTGTTTTTGGAAATATCCGTATTTGTTCTCTGTCTTTTTGTTCCTATTTGTTTTTATTTTTTCTTCAGCGGTGAAAAATATACGAAAGCAATTCCTCAAAATAAGCCGGAATTTTTACAAATCTGTTTTGGCGTCGGTTCAACCGTAGTCATTGGATCGGTTGCTGCAACGGTCGGAGACAGTTTATTGCTTACACTGTTTTCGATTTTTGGCATGGAAGATAAATATTACGCCATGTTGCAGAACGATACCGCATATCCCTCAAATTTTTGGCTGATTCCGATATTTGTTTTGGTTTTGTCGATTCTCCCCGCCTTTTTTGAAGAGATCGCTTTGCGGGGGATCGCACTTTCCGTGACGAAAAAATTTGGAATTCTTTTTTCTCTCTTCTTTAGCGGTTTCTTTTTTGCTTTTTTGCATAGCACGTGGGTGCAGATTCCCTTTGCCTTTGTCTTGGGGATCATTCTTGCTTACTTTACCCTTCGTTTTAATACCATTTGGATTGCGGTAATTTCCCACTTCATCTTTAATTTTAACAGTGTAGTCCAATGCTTGATTTTGCAAAACACCGGAAGTTTTGCAACGGTTTTGAACGTGATTTGGTCCGTTATGTTCTTTACTTTAATGTTGGGATTGATGATTGCCGGAGTTATTGTTTACGGAATCAAACGTCCTGACGTGCCGAAATCGGAATATACCGGGGGAGAAAAGTTCAAAATATTGCTTTCCAGCCCGTTTTTCTATATTTTTATGGTTCTGGAAGCATATCAACTGATTTACTTATTAACTGTTTATTGAAAGAGTGCGACAATGATTTGGAATCATAGCGAAGAACATCTTCGACAAGCCGCAGAACAACTTCGATGCGGAAAATTGGTGGCAATTCCAACAGAAACGGTATATGGATTAGGCGCAAACGCTCTTGACGAAGATGCTGTTGCGGGAATTTTTCGTGCAAAGGGGAGACCCGCGGATAATCCCTTGATTGTTCATATTGCCGATGCTTCGGAAATGGAGCGTTACGCTTATCCCAATCAATGGGCGTACTCTTTGACTGAGAAGTTTTGGCCCGGACCTCTAACAGTAATTCTTCCTAAAAAAGATATTATACCTTCTGTTGTGAGTGCCGGATTGGATTCCGTTGCCCTTCGTTTTCCCGCACATCCCATTGCGCAGAAGTTGATAAAATACGCCGGTTGTCCTATTGCGGCACCGTCGGCGAACATCTCCGGAAAACCAAGCGGAACGACTGCACAACACGTTTTTCGGGATTTTAAAGACCGTATCGCCGGTGTTGTGGATGGTGGACGGTGTGAATGCGGATTGGAATCAACGGTTGTTTCTTTGTTGGGCGACCATCCCGTGTTGCTTCGTCCCGGATTTGTTACACCGCAACAAATTCAAGAGATATTGCCAACGTTGACCGTTGCAAAAGCTGTAGAAGAAGAGTTGTCTAAGGAGGAGAAAATCCTTTCTCCCGGGCTTGCCCATAAACATTATGCCCCTTCGTCAGAAACGATCGGTTTGATCGGAGCTGCCCCAAAAGTGATGGATTATATTCAAGCACATGGGGTAGGTTTGCGTATTGCCGTGATGTGTTTTTCGGGGGAAGAATCCTTTTTTAACGGGATGAAGGTGTTATCTTACGGTCATCGCGGAAATCCTCGAGAACAGGGGGAGAAACTTTTTGACGTCCTTCGAAAATTAGACGAATTTCAGGTGGATCGTATATATATCAACGCAGAACGTGGCGACGGTGTGGGACTTGCGGTTTATAACCGATTGCTTCGTTCTTGCGGATTTCAAATGATTCGGGTGTGATGCTGTGTTTGTTTTGGGTGTTACCGGTCCCAGCGGTGCCGGAAAGGGTACTGCGTGCGAAATTTTAAAAGAATAC
>JAZSJP010000036.1:0-3265 GCA_045534395.1 Eubacteriales bacterium
CATTAGTATTGTCTTCCTAAGACCGCTTGGCCTCCGACTTCAAAATCGCGTTGAACACCACCTCGAAAAAGCACCGTCAACACCCCGGAAAGATAACCGAAAAACACCGTCAACGACGCCGCTGCGAAAGTGCGGGCAGAAGACATATCCATCATCCTTTCTTTTTTCCTAACGTTGTGGACATCCTGAAAAATCATATGAAGGACAACCTGAAAATATGATGAAAACTCCCCTGTAAAAAAGACCTTGTAGAAAGAAATGGAAAAAAAATAAAAAAATTAAAAAAAAGACAAAAAACCACTTGACAAATGCAAAAAAATGTGATATACTTACAACGTTGATTCGCCGGTGTGATGGAATTGGCAGACGTGCGGGACTCAAAATCCCGTGGTAGCGATACCGTGTGGGTTCGACCCCCACCACCGGCACCATAAAGCCGCGCTTATATTAGCGCGGTATATTTTTTATAAAGGAAGTGCCGTCATGAAAAAAATGAAGCTATTATTTCAAGGAGACAGCATCACCGACGCGGGAAGAAATCGAGAAGATTACCATGATTTAGGTAAAGGATATCCCTTTTATGCCGCCAAAATTCTGAAAGAACAATATCCCGACGTGGAATTTGAATTCATCGATCTTGGCATCAGCGGAAATCAGACCAAAGATTTGGTGGCACGTTTACAAGCAGACTTTATCGACGTTCAACCCGATGCAGTTTCCATTATGATCGGAATTAACGATGTTTGGCACTACGACGGAAAAGGCTGGTTGGATACCGACCTGTTTGAAGAACGCTATCGCACCGTTCTTTCTGCCATAAAAGAGCAAACCAACGCTAAAATCATGATTATTGAACCTTTTTTAATTCCGGGTGCAGGAAAAGACCATTTCCGAGAGGATCTTTGGAAAAAGATTGAAGTAGCACGGAAGCTGGCTCGGGAATACGCTGACGTATATCTCCCCACCGACGGACTGCTGAATGCCGCATTCTTGGGAGACGATCCGCTGACCTTTGCGGCAGACGGAGTTCATCCCACGGCAAAAGGTGCGGAATTTATCGGAACGCTCTACGCAGAATATATTAAACCTTTAATCTAAGTATATAAAAAAATTCCACCGGTCGGTGGAATTTTTTTGCACTCACATTGAAATAACAGGATCAAAACCGTATTTCTTTGCAAAACACTCAGCCTCATCAAAGGCGAAATCTAAGGCTTCGGCGGCATGGCAATCAGAGTTAATCATAATCTTAGCTCCGTTTTTCGCCAAAAACTGCAAGATTTCCTCCGAAGGATAGGGAGTTTTTCGATGATTCCGGGCAAGGGCACCGGTGTTGATTTCAAAAATTTTACCGCTGTTGATCAAGGTCTGTGCGGCATTTTTCCATGCAGCGGTATAGCGAGGGGTAGGAAGAAACAGAGGAAAATATTTTTCATCAAACTTGGTAATCAAATCGAAATGACCGATTATGGAAATCTCGGGGGCTTCTGCATAACGGGAAACTAAGGCAAAATAATCTTCCGCCATAGCATTCGCATCCCCGTGATAATGTTGTGAAAGGGCGTCTTTCAACGTTTCATAGGATTCGTCTAAAGGGATATATTCTCCGTCTTTTTTCAGCCAATGGACGGAGCCGATGCAATAATCCAGCTCTTTTGGGGGAAGCGGAGCAAAAGCGTCCTGTTCCAAGCCGACAAGAACGTTGATGACACCGGCATACTTTTCCTTTAATTGAAACAACGTCTGCAAATATTCTTCCAAGCGTTCTTTTGGAATACTCCAATCGGGACAAAAATCCGTATAGGCGTGATCGGAAATTCCAATGGAATGAAAACCGAGAGAAATGGCTTTTTGAATCATCTCCTCCGGCGTGTTTTTTCCGTCGCTGAAAGTGGTATGGGTGTGGTAATTACACTTTATCATAAATAATCTCGCCTTCTGAGAAGCTGTAAATTTTAACAATGCACAAGTGATGAGGTTTTCCATCCAAATCATTATACCACAAAAAAAAGAGAATTGCAATAGATTTTATAAAATAAAACCAAGGGGGCAGAACCATCTGCCCCCATATTCTCAATTATTACTTTTTAACAACGACATGAGATCTCGCCTATTAAAACATCGGACGGTACCTCGTTTCAAGATTTGGTTTGCCTTGTATCGCGCCGCACATCGTGCGGTAAACTAACTACTTCATTGGACTCAAGCCTCATTAAGACGAGTTCGAATTGGGCAGGAATCACGAGCCGATTGCTCGGACCCCCAACTCATTCGGTCTGAAGCTTCATGAATACCTGAAGATTCATACTCCGTTTCCTTTCTCCGCTAAGGGGAAGGGCGTGGGTGACTATTTGAAGGACGCACCGCATCTTACGATACGACCCATTTTACTTTTTCGGAATTCTCATCTTTCGTTCTCCTTTCGGGAAACGATCGGTTTTATCGAGAGAACGTTTTCGTTTTCGGGAAACCGCAACCTCTTGTTACGGCACCCAATTCAGATATTGGGACTTCTCATACTCCTGTCTCCTGTTCCGAAGAGTAACTCTTCCGGCGGTTTGCATCTAAGGCTTTGAGGAGATCCTCTGCCGGGGTTCCCTTCCTTGTGGTTTTATTATAGCATACTTTCAGCACCCTGTCAAGGGGGTTTTAGCATTTTCTTATATGTTGTACACAAAAGTTATAATAATCTTTTATAATTTCAGTCATAATGCACAATAAAAAACCACTCCGAAGCGGGGAGACCGCTCCGAAGTGGTTTGATTTTATTCGGTTAATTTAAGAGATCTCGAACGTCCGGAAGTATGGTCTCTGCAAAACGGTCGTATCCTTCTTCGGAATAGTGAACCCCATCTTTCGTCTGCAAATAAGCGTAGGTTTCGGACGGAGTATAGAGATCGATTACCGGACACCCTAATTTTTCCGCGACGGCTCGGGCAGATTGATTTCGCACCTGAACCCGCCGATTCCGATCTTCATTAGCAACGCGGGTAGTAAGAACGACCGCGACAGGAACGTCCAACCGCTCCCGAACTGCCAAGATAAATTGTTCCAACAATTCAGGATAATCGGAACCGTCGCCCAAATGCCAACCGTGAAGCCCATTGTTCAAAAGGATCAAATTCGGCTTATGAATTTGACGGATGATCAAATCCAACGTGGGAAGAAGATACGGATTGTCCAATCCTTTGGACGTGGCAAGAGCTTCGATATAAAACTCGGTTCCCACCATTTTTTGCAACGAAGGACGAACTCCGAAGTCGGA
>JAZSJP010000199.1:0-3479 GCA_045534395.1 Eubacteriales bacterium
CGCTCAGTACGACGGTAAGATCATCACTTCCGAAAATTACTTCACCGGCGACGTCGGCGGTAAGTACTACGTTTGGAAGACTACCAACTGCGACCACCTCAAAGGCTGGCAGATGTTCGGCAAAGACGGTAGAATGATCACTGAATAATTGTTAAAACAACAATTAAAAAACAACCACCGGCTCCCCGATCGGGGAGCCGGATTGCTTCATTGTTTTTATTGGTACAATGTCAGAGATTTTATCAGGTGTTCCTTAAATTGTGAAACAGTATCGGTGGGGGAGAGAATCTTGATTTCGTCTCCAAAAGACGCTACCCAACCAAAAAACTGCGGGGAAACGTTAATGTCGGCGTGGAAGGTAAAACCGTCGGCGTCGGGAATCAGAATGACGTCTTTCCCGAACCGGTCCAATACCACGTCTGCCATGGAGGGCTTGCATCGGAAGGAAACGTGGGTGGTTTGTCCCCCGAACATTCCGAAGACGCCCGAGGAATATTCCGCAATATCAAGCTTCTCAAACAATTGACGTCCATTTCGCTTTTCTTCCGTTTCGCTGACGGTTCTCATGCGATCCACCCGATAATGCCGAATTTCTTGATTTTCTCCGTCGTAGGCAATGAGATAATAATATTCGTCGTCCCACAGAAGCATCCAGGGGGAGACCTGATACCGCTTTCCGTCGTGGCGGGGGATCTGTTCCTTGCGCGGCGTCCAGCCCCAATATTGGAAGGTGATTTGCTTGTCGTTGAGAATGGCGTTGTGAATGGTATCAATGGAATAAATGGTGGTATTATTCATGGATTTAATGCGATTTTTGACGGTAACTTGGCGTTGCAATTCCCGTGCCCGATGCTCGCTGGTCAATCCTTTCAATTTGCGGATCAGCTCATCGCTTTTCGCAACGGAGATGAATCGGCAGGATTGCACCGCATCTACCAACATTTTCAGTTCCGGCAGATCAAACTCCCGATCCGCCAACCGATACCCTGTTGCTTTGTCGTGCTCAATGGTCATTCCAAAGCAATCTTGCAACAGGCGAATGTCGTCGTAGATGCTCTTTCGTTCCGCCGAAATATCGTACCGCGCCAATTCCCGAATCAATTCTTCCGTACTAAGCCCGTGATTTTCGTCGGTTTTTTCTTTAAAAATTTCAATCAAATAGGGTAATTTCAGTTTTTGATTTCTTGATTTTGGCATATATTGCACCTTTGTGACATTCCCCCGATCGCAAGACCGGGGGAACGTTTTGTTAAATTACTTTTACGCCCAAGGTAACTTTTTCACCGTTGATATTCCAGGCTTTTGCATGTTCTTCTTCGGTGGGTTCGATATAGCGGATTTCTTCCGCCAAAACTTCACCGCGAATGGTTTCCTCGTTGTTGCGGAACAGATCGGCAATGACGTCGTTCCCGAAAACGTAAACGGCAATGTGGTCGGTTACTTCAAATCCCGATTCTTTGCGCATAGTCTGAACCTTGCTGATGATCTCGCGGACAAAGCCTTCTTCAATCAGTTCGGGAGTCAGGGTGGTGTCAAGAACCACGGTGACACCGTTGTCGGTGCAGGATTCGTAACCTTCCGTTTGCGCGGATTCGATCAGCAGATCCTCACGGGTCAGTACGATCTCTGCGCCGTCCAAATTCAGTTTCAGACAATCGTTGGCTTCCAATTCGTCCATGGCGGCGGAACCGTTCAGTTCCGTCAACGCCGTGCGAATGGCGTTCAGGTATTTTCCGTATTTGGGTCCTACCGTCTTCAGCTGAGGCTTGAAGGAGTAAGACAAGAATTGTTTTACGTTTTCGGCAATTCTTACTTCCCGAACGTTCAACTCGTCGGCAACGATGGCTTTGTAATCTTCGCCCAATTCCCGATCACCCTTGACGTACATTGCGGCAATGGGTTGACGGTTCTTGATATTGGCGGCGTTACGGCAGTTGCGTCCCAGCGTTACAATCTGCAAAACTTCGTCCATTTCGGCTTCCATGTCGGCGTTGATCCAAGAGGCGTTTGCCACGGGATAATCGCACAGATGAATGCTTTCGGGAGCGGTTTTGTCAATGCTGCGAACCAGATTCTGATAAATATCTTCGGTGACGAAGGGAACCAGAGGTGCCGCCAATTTGCAGAAGGTGACGAGCACGGTGTACAGGGTCATGTAAGCGTTGATCTTATCCTGTTCCATGCCTTTCGCCCAAAAGCGTTCCCGACTGCGGCGAACGTACCAATTACTCATATCGTCTACAAAGGACTGCATGACCCGAGCAACTTCGGTGATTTTGTAGTTGCTCATATAATCGTCCACCGTCTGAATCAGAGTGTTCAGCTTGGAGATCATCCACTTATCCATGACGCTCAATTTATCGTAATCCAAGGTGTACTTGGTGGCGTCAAATCCGTCGATGTTGGCGTAAAGAACGAAGAATGCGTAGGTGTTCCACAAGGTGCCCATGAATTTCCGCTGACCTTCGGTGACGGCGGCGTGATGGAACCGATTGGGAAGCCAGGGCGCGGAGTTGGAATAGAAATACCAACGAATGGCGTCGGCGCCGTGCTTCTGCAATGCGTCGAAGGGATCTACGGCATTGCCCTTGGATTTAGACATTTTCTGACCGTCTGCGTCTTGAACGTGACCGAGAACGATGACGTTCTTGTAGGGCGCCTTGTTAAACAACAGGGTAGAGATCGCCAACAAAGAATAGAACCAACCGCGGGTCTGGTCAACCCCCTCGCTGATGAAGTCGGCGGGGAAGGTTTTGTCAAAGATCTCTTTGTTTTCAAAGGGATAGTGCCACTGTGCAAAGGGCATGGCACCCGAGTCGAACCAACAGTCGATTACTTCGGGAACCCGATGCATCTCCTTGCCGCAACGAGGACATTTGATGGTGACGGCGTCAATATAAGGACGATGCAGTTCCACCTCGTCGGGACAGTTGTCCGAGAGAGATTTCAACTCTTCAATGGAGCCGATGGCGTGCTGATGACCGCAGTCACACTGCCAAATATTCAGGGGAGTTCCCCAATAACGGTTGCGGCTGATTCCCCAATCCTGTACGTTTTTCAGCCAATCGCCGAAGCGTCCCGTACCGATGTTTTCGGGCATCCAATTGATGGTGGCGTTGTTCTTCAGAAGATCGTCCTTTACGGCGGTCATCTTGATGAACCAAGATTCCCGTGCGTAGTAGATCAAGGGTGTGTCACACCGCCAGCAGAAGGGATATTCGTGCTCAAATTTGGGAGCGTCAAAAAGTTTTCCTTCTTTGTCCAAATCCACCAAGACCAAGGGGTCGGCGTCTTTGACGAATTTTCCCGCGTAGGGGGTATCTTCGGTCATGTTACCCGCGCCGTCTACGAATTGAACGAAGGGCAGATCATATTTCCGACCTACTTTGGCGTCGTCTTCACCGAAGGCGGGCGCAATATGAACGATACCCGTACCGTCTGCCATGGTGACGTATCCGTCACAGGTGATATAGTGACCC
>JAZSJP010000222.1:0-4433 GCA_045534395.1 Eubacteriales bacterium
TTAAGTTTGCATTGGCTGCGATTTCAGCAAAATACTGACGGTACTCCTCCCGGAAACGAATGACACCCATTTCCGCATGGCCGCTGGCCAAAAGCTCCAGAGTCTTTTTCGGATGTGCCTCCCGGATCACCGCATTGATACGCTTATTCTCGATCAGCGGGATCAAATACTTGCATATCATGTGGAATGCCGCAGTGGAATGGGGAATACAGACACGCAGGCGGTTACCTTCCGTGATGCCGGAACCCATGGTCTCAATGGCATCCATCTCCCGCAGGATATTATGGGCATGCTGTAAAAAAGCCATACCGCGTTCTGTGGGGCGGATACCCTGATGGGTGCGGTCAAAGATGGTAAAGCCAACCGATTCCTCCACCTCCCGCAGGATGCGGCTCAGGTTGGGCTGGCCCACATACAGGTTCTTTGCCGCCTGGGAGATGGAACCCACACGTTCGATTTCGATCATATATTGCAAATGCTTGATATTCATATACTGCCTCCTGCCATTGAGAAAGACTTTTTCTTTTATTCTAGCACCAATGCATAGAGAATGCAAGATATGGTATGTCAAAAAATATATATTCTTTTAAAAGGAAAATACCCCATGAAGACAGCCTTAACTGTCTTCATGGGGTATTTTTCTCTTTAAATCTCCCGTTGCCGGGTTGTTGATGCAGTATCCGGTTTCTGTGAAGCGGGAGCCGTGACAGGGGCAATCCCACGAATGCTCTGCGCGGTTGTATTTGAGGGCGCAGCCTAAGTGCGGGCATCGGGGCGTCGTGGGGGTGAGAAGTCCTACGGCGGATTCCCATGCGTTGACGGCAAGTTGCGGGTGCAATATTTTGCGCGAGGGCGAAAAAACGGTGGCGTAGGGATTGGGTTTCCCCTGAATCATATCGCACAAAATCTCCGCCCCCGCCATGGCGTTGGTCATTCCCCATTTGTTAAATCCCGTCGCCACGTATACGTTGGGTGTGTTTTTGGAATATTGCCCGACATAGGGAATCCCGTCTAAGGTTATACAATCTTGTGTTGCCCATTTGCCTACGATTTCGGTGTTTTTGTAAAAATTCTTTGCAAAACGTTCCAATTCTTCCCAGCACCCGCCCGATTTCCCCGTGCGATGTCCGCCGCCCCCCAGCAACAACAATTCCCCGTAATTCCGAAAGGAAAGCCCCACGTCCGATTCGTCCACGTACATACCCTTCACCGTAGGCGCATTTTTCAGGGCAAGAACGTAAGAACGATGCTGATATAATTTCAAAAAATAAGAGCCGTGCTTGTTATAGATAGGAAAGTGAGTGGCGATAATCAATCTCTTATAATTGATTATTCCACGGTTCGTTACCGCCGTTTCGGGAGTGTATTCCATCACCTTGGTGCCTTCGAAAATAGGCAGGTCTTTTGCCAAGCGGTATAAGAATTTTAAAGGGTGAAATTGGGCTTGATTTTTCACCCGCACCGCACCTTTTACTTGAAAGGGAAGATGCTCCGCCACCGAAAATTCCGCGTCGATGCCTAAGCGCTTTAAGGCGGAAATCTCTTTTTCGATTGTTTGACGGCTTTTGAGAGAATACACGTAGGAATCTTTTTGTTCGTAATCGCAATCCATCGTTTTGCAAAGAGTTGCGTATTGTTCCCCCGCGTGAACTTGAGCTTCAAGATACTTTTTTGCCGTCTCTTCTCCGTATTTTTTTATGAGAGAATCGTAAATCAATCCGTGCCCCATCGTAATTTTTGCCGTGGTAAATTCTGTAACGCCCCCGCAGATTTTGTCCCCTTCCACCAAAATGCAATCCACACCCGCGTTTTTTAACCGATACGCACACAAAATTCCCGCAATTCCGCCGCCTACGATCAAAACGTCGGTATTTTTGTTTCCACTGAGAGAATTAAAGGTGATTCTTTGTTCCGTTTTTTTCCAAATTGATTCCATAATTTCCTCCTATTCCGTAAGTCTATTTTTTGTCCGTTTCCCTTAAATATGTATGGACGAAACGTCACGAATAATTGACAGCATCGCAAAGAATGTTTCGTTTGTTCAAATCTTTTGTGGAAGAAAAACTTTCTAAAATTTGCTACAATGATATTGATATCTCTTTTGAAAAATATTGGCGTTTCGATACACGTCTGGTTGGAAGACGCTTCCGCCACCATCGGTAAGGGCTGGAGATTCTTCGACAAAAACGGTCTGTTGCTCCAAGGGATTCAAGACCATCTGCGACAACCTCAAAGGCTGGCAGATGTTCAACGAAGACGGTAAGATGATTATGATTGCTGAATAATCCCAGAATTGTTTCAGAGCGTTAAGCCGGGAGACACGCGAATCGCGTGTCTCCCGGCTCTTCTTGGTTAATAAACCACCAGCCATGCTATTAACTAAGAAATAAGACCTTGTTCCGCTGAACAAGGTCTTTCATTAAGAAAAAGCTGCTCTGCCGTAAAAGGCAGAGCAGCCGAAAAAACCAATCGTAGTCAATGTGTAGTCACTTGCAAAAACAGGAATTCAAAAAGCCCGTAAAATCAAGGGTTTTCGAGGATACCTTATTATTCCCACTCGATGGTGCCGACGGGCTTGGGTGTGAGGTCTAAAAGGACGCGATTGATACCGTCGACTTCGTGTGTAATGCGATTGGTGATCTTATGAAGAATCTCGTAGGGAATTTCTTCGATGGTGGCGGACATGGCATCTGTGGTGTTGACTGCACGGATAATAGCGGGCCAGCCTTCGTAACGGCTTTCGTCTCGGACACCGACACTCTTAATGTCGGGAACGACGACAAAATACTGCCAAACCTTTTCATTCAATCCGCAAAGATCAAATTCTTCCCGGAGAATGGCATCTGCTTCGCGCAGGGCATGGAGTCTGTCTCGGGTAATGGCACCCAAGCAACGGACACCGAGACCGGGACCGGGAAACGGTTGACGGTACACCATAGCGTGGGGGAGACCTAGCGCTTCCCCGACAACGCGAACCTCATCCTTGAAAAGCAGTTTGATCGGTTCAACCAATTCGAATTTCAAATCTTCGGGAAGACCGCCCACATTGTGATGGGATTTTACAGCCTTTTTCCCTTCTGCTTGCTTGATGGATTCCAGAATGTCGGGATAGATGGTTCCTTGTGCCAAATAGGAGATTCCTTCCAATTTGCGAGCTTCATCAGCAAACACTTCGATGAATTCCTTGCCGATAATTTTGCGCTTCTGCTCGGGATCGGAAACTCCTGCAAGAAGGTTCAAGAAACGGTCGGTTGCATCAACGTAGACCAAATTTGCATCAAGACCGTCTTTAAACAACTTAATAACGTTTTCAGACTCATTTTTACGCATCAGGCCGTGATTTACGTGCACGCAAACCAACTGTTTGCCGATAGCTTTAATCAAAAGCGCTGCAACGACGGACGAGTCAACGCCGCCGGAAAGTGCCAAAAGGACCTTTTTGTCGCCAACTTGGGACTGAATTTCTTTGACTTGTTCTGCAATAAAAGCATCCGCCAAGGCTTTGGTTGTGATGCGTTCCATGGAATCGGGACGTCTGTTAGTATCCATATTTATTCCTTTCTCAATTGAAATCAGTTGGTGTAGTTGTCGAAGTAGCCTTGAACCAAAACGACGGGTGTTCCTTTGTCTCCGGAGCCGCTGGTCAAATCGCAAAGCGAACCGATCAAATCGGTCAGCTGACGGGGAGTGGTTCCTTGTGCAGCCATGTTTCCGACCAAGCTGCTTCCGTCTTTTGCTTTGATGCTGTCGGAAATTGCCTTTTTCAAAGCTTCGCCCGAAAGATCTTTGTAATCGTTATCTGCAAGATATTTCAGCTTCAGCTCGTTTGGTGTGCCCACGAGACCGTCGGTAAAGGCAGGGGAGACCACGGGGTCTGCCAACTCCCAAATCTTACCTTGGGGATCTTTAAAGGCACCGTCGCCGTATACCATAACTTCGACGTGTTTTCCCGTTGCTTTTAATACGCGGGATTGAATATCCAAAACCAAGTCTTTGCATTCTCTGGGGAACAACTTAATCTTGTCCTCAGTAGACTTGTTGGAACCCAATAATCCGTATTTTTCGTTGCAACCGCTTCCGTTAACGGGAGCGTTGAGAATATCGTCCAGACCACAGACCACTTTGGCGCCGTTGGCTAAAAGAATCCGCTTGGTGCGAGCGCGGGTATGAATATCGCAGTTGAGAACGCAATCGGTATAGTTCAGAATGGTTTTTGCTTGATTTGCAAAAATGATTTCCGCTTCTGCGCCCATTTCCCGAATCAGATCACCGTAGTATTGAACGTAGTCCACGCCGGTGAATTCGTGCTTGTTTTCTCCAAACAATTCACGATATTTTTCTTCTGTCAAAACGTCACTGTAAGGATTGATACCGGCTTCGTCGATCTTGTCCAAGCTGACCAATTGGTTGCCGACCTCATCGGAAGGATAGCT
>JAZSJP010000039.1:0-5612 GCA_045534395.1 Eubacteriales bacterium
AACGAGGGTGGACGTGGGATAGAAATACTTGAGGTCTTCGGTCTCTTCGGGCCAACCCAAGGTAGAAAACGGCCAAAGAGCGGAAGAGAACCACGTATCCAAGGTGTCGGGATCCTGATGCATGGGTTTTCCGCACTTGGGACATACGGTAACGGCATCGCGAGAGACGACCATTTCACCGCATTCGGGGTCGTCGCAATAGTAGGCGGGAATCCGATGTCCCCACCACAACTGACGGGAGATACACCAATCGCGGATGTTTTCCATCCAATGGAAATAGTTCTTTTCAAAGCGCTCGGGAACAAACTTGATCTCGCCGCTGCGAACGGCCTCAATGGCAGGTTTTGCAAGGGTTTCCATGGCGACGAACCATTGCTTGGAGACCCGAGGTTCTACCGTCGTACCGCAACGGTAGCAGGTACCAACGTTGTGGGCGTAATTTTCCACGCGAACCAGATAGCCGCCCTCTTCCAGATCGGCAACAATGGCTTTGCGTGCTTCATAACGATCCATGCCGGCATACTTGGGATAATCTGCCGTAATCTTAGCATCGTCGGTCATGACGTTGATAACTTCCAAACCGTGGCGCGCACCGACTTCAAAGTCGTTGGGATCGTGGGCGGGAGTAATTTTTACCACACCGGTACCGAAGTCTTGCTCCACGTAATCGTCGGCGACGATGGGAATGCGACGGCCGACCAAAGGCAAAATCAGATATTTGCCCACCAAATCTTTATAACGCTCGTCCTTGGGATTGACAGCAACGGCAGTATCGCCCAACAACGTTTCGGGGCGGGTGGTAGCCAATTCCAAATAGCCGGAACCGTCTTCCAAGGGATAACGCAAATGCCAAAAATGACCCTGTTGTTCTTCAAATTCCACTTCAGCGTCGGAAATGGAAGTTAAACAATGGGGGCACCAATTGATGATGCGCTCGCCGCGATAGATCAGCCCCTTTTCATACAGGTGCATGAAGACGTCTTGAACCGCCTTGGAACAACCTTCGTCCAAGGTAAAGCGTTCTCTCGTCCAATCACAGGAAGAACCGAGTTTTTTCAATTGTTCGATAATGCGGCCGCCGTAGGTTTCTTTCCATGCCCAAGCGCGTTCCAAGAAACCGTCTCTGCCGATATCATCTTTGGAAATGCCTTCTTTCCGCATAGCTTCCACGATTTTTGCCTCGGTAGCAATGGAGGCATGGTCGGTACCTGGAAGCCACAGGGTGGCGTATCCGCACATGCGCTTATAGCGGATCAAAATATCCTGAAGGGTATTGTCCAAAGCGTGCCCCATGTGCAACTGACCGGTAATGTTCGGCGGGGGAATTACGATAGTATAGGGGTCTTTGTCGGAATCAATCTCCGCCTTAAAGCAGGCGTTGTCGTTCCACATTTTGTAGATTTTGTCTTCAATCAACGCAGGATCGTAGTTTTTTTCCAGATTTTGCATGAGAAAAAATCCTTTCTGAACATCTATATGGATAGTAGTTTACATTTATTGTTTGCCGGCATGCAACAGATCTTCCGCCGCAGCAAGGGTCGCCGGCGTGGGAGAAATTCCGCCGATGATCCGAGCCAATTCTCCGATTCTTCCCTTGTGATCCAGGGGAAAGACCTTGGTATGGGTTCTTCCGTCGGCTGTAGATTTTTCAATGAGAAAATGCTGATGGGCATAGGCGGCGATTTGAGCAAGGTGAGTGACCACCACAACCTGTTTTCCTTGAGACAATTCCTTCAGCTTCATAGCAATTTTTTCTGCTGCTTTTCCGCTGACACCCGTGTCGATTTCATCGAAAATCAAGGTTTCGGCATCTTCGTCCAAGGTAAGGCAAGTCTTCATACTCAGCATGATGCGAGACAATTCCCCGCCGGACGCAATTTTGGACAGGGGGCGAAGGTCTTCCCCCAAGTTTGCGGAAAGCAGGAATTCCACAGAATCCGCGCCTTTGGGAGTAAAAGTTCCCACAGGTTCGATTTGTACTCGGAATCCGATGTTTGGCATATCAAGAAACGCGAGTTGCTCTGTCAATATCTTTTCCAGAGCCTCTCCCGCTTTTTTTCGGGATTCCGTCAGATCTGCCGCAGAAGATCTCAACAGAGAACTCAGACGGCTTTTTTCCCGCTTTAATTCTTCTGTCCGCGCATCCGAAGAATTGATGGAATCCAATTCTTCTGCCGCTTTTTCCCGGAAGGCAAGAATCTCTTCCACGGAAGAGCCGTATTTACGTTTCAATCGGTAAATAAGATCCAACCGTTCTTCCGTTTCGTTTAATTCCGAAAGGTCAAAGGATTGAGCGTCCAAAAAGTCCCGAAGATCATCGGTCAGATCGTCCACCTGATCGGAGAGAGAAACCAGGCGCTGAGAAAAGTCCGAAAGACGGGGATCCAAAGAAGCAACGCTTTCCAAAGAACGGCAAGCCTGTTTCAGGTTGTCCCGGGCATTGTTGTCGCCGGAGCAGCAGAGAAACGCCGTAGACAACGCGGATTCGATCTTTTCACCGTTGGAAAGGATCGCCCGACGGCGAGTCAATTCTTCCTCTTCCCCGGCAGTCAGATCCGCAGCGTCAATTTCATTGATTTGATAGGTAAGCAGATCGATTTTTTGCATGCGAGTCTGCTCATCGGTATGGATTTCGGCAAGGCTGCGCAAGACCTGTTTTAATTCTGAAAAAATCGTTTGGTAATTTTGAAAGATATCGTCATTCTTTGCAAAAGAATCCAAATAATGCACGTGGGTTGCGGGATTCAAAAGGGCACGGTTGTCGTGCTGTCCGTGAATGTTGACTAAATCTCCGGAAAATTCCCGCAACATAGACACCGTTGCCGGCCTTCCGTTGATTCGGACGGTGGTTTTTCCGTCGTTGGTCAATTCCCGTTGAAGCAACAATTCTCCGTCGGTCTCAAATCCCTGCTCTTGCAATAATGCAACAACGCGGGGAGAAAGTCCGGTAAACAAACCGGAGACCGTTGCCTTTGCACAACCGGAACGGACGAGATCCTTTCCCACCCGTTCTCCCAAAAGGAGATTGACGGAATGGATCAAAACGGATTTTCCCGCACCGGTCTCCCCCGTTAACACAGAGAAGCCGGAAGAAAGATCCAAGTCCAAGGATTCAATTACGGCAAGGTTTTCAATATGTAAGCGTTCGAGCAAAGAGAATCACCTCAGCCTTGCTTTATAAGTTGACGGAACTCATTTTGCAACGTCACGGCGGCGTCTAAAGATTCCGCTGCAAGGAAAATGGTATCGTCACCGGCGATGGAACCGATAATTTCCGGGTGGTCCACTCCGTCGATAACGGCGGCGACCGCCTGTGCCATACCGGAATGACAACGGATCACGACGATCTGCTGTGCCGTGCGCACGTCGATAACACCTTCCCGAACAAGAGCGGAAAAACGGTCTTTTCGGTCGGTTACATCGGCAGAAATTTGATCGGACGCCATGTATTTATAACGCTTTTGCAAGCCGGACGTTTTAATCAAATTCAGATCTTTAATGTCTCTCGAAACCGTTGCTTGGGTTACTTTAAATCCGAGGTTTTGCAGGTAAAGGGTGATCTCTTCCTGAGTTTCCACCTCGGTAGAAGAAATCAACTTCAGGATCTGTGCCTGACGCTTTTCTTTCACTTTCATGTGTTTTATCTCTCCTAATTATTATGATTTAATTTTGCGGACAACACCGTTCCGAAGGGCGTATGGGAAAAGCGGATCAACCGCGTAACCAAGGGGGAACGTGTAATTTTAATCAAATCCCTCTCGTGAAGCAAGAAATTTTCTTCTCCGTCAAGGGTCAAATAGGCTTCTCCTTTTTTCTGAGAACCTACCCGTAAAGACAATTCCGCGTCTGCGGCAAAGACCATGGGGCGTGCCGTCAAAGAATGGGCACATACGGGAGTAGCGACAATGGCTTTCAAATAGGGATCCACAATGGGACCGCCGGCAGAAACAGAATACGCCGTAGAGCCGGTGGGGGTAGAAAAGATCATTCCGTCGGCATTATAAGAGGCAAAAACCTTTCCGCGCTCGGACAATTCAAAGGAAACAAGGTGCGGAAGGTGTCCGTAAGAAACCACCGCATCGTTCAAACAATCGGTACGCAGAACTTCGGTTTCCTTTCGAAGAACCGACGCAGTAATCATCATTCGCTCTTCCACGGTATAATCCCCGGTAAGCAAACGCTTCAGCTGTTCCGGGGCTTCTCCGTTTAATTCCGCCATATATCCAAGGTTTCCGCAGTTGATGCCCAGCATGGGGATTTCGTGTAATGCGGCTTGATGGGAAAAGCGAAGCATGGTTCCGTCTCCCCCCAACACAACGGCAAGATTCGCCCATTGGGCGCCCTGAGAGGGGGAAAGCATCTCTACGCCGGGCAAGGCTTCCGTGCAGCGCAATTCTGCTCCAAGGTCTTGCAAATGACGAGCAACGGACTTGGTGACACATAGCTCGCAATCCCGCGCCGGGTTGGGAACCAGCAAAATCTTCTGTTTCTTTTTCAAAAAATCACCCCTGTTTCAGGTTGTCGTGTGCAGATTTTATTACACCGGGAATATCTATTGCGGCAGAAGATCCGCCGAAACGAAGGCGTAAAAGATATTCAATATTTCCTTCCGTTCCTTTGATGGGAGAAAAATCCAATCCTTGTACGGAATATCCCAAGGCAAGGGCGTGATCCAAGACGGAACGGAGCACCTCACGGTGGATTTTCGGGTCGCGGATCACACTTTTTTTGTGTCGAACTTCAAATTGCGGCTTGACGAGAGCCACAACGTCAGCATCTTTTGCATATTCGGTCAACAAGGGGAGAACCTTTGTCAGGGACAAAAAGGAGACGTCAATGCAGATAAAATCCGGCGATCCTTCATAATGAAGCGGAAGGTCTTTTACGTGGATACCTTCCAAGTTACATACTCTGGAATCGGATCGAAGGGATGGTGCTAACTGATCGTGTCCCACGTCTACGGCAAAGACTTTTACTGCGCCTTTTTGCAGAGCACAATCGGTAAATCCGCCGGTGGAAGCGCCGATGTCCAAGACGGTTTTCCCTTCTAAAGATAGAGAAAAAGAATGCAAGGCTTTTTCCAATTTATAGCCGCCGCGTCCCACGTACTTCAAGGAAGCGGTAAGGGTAATTTCGTCGGTATCGGAAACGTCGGCACTGTTTTTTCGGCAGACCGTTCCGTTGCGCAACACCGCTCCCGAGCGAATCAGTTCCTGAGCACGCTCACGGCTTTCGGCGAGGTTGGACTGAACCAAATAAACGTCAAGTCTCACGGCCGCACATCCGAAGGGTCAATTCCCGCAAAAATGCAGAATCGGAAAAACCGTCCAACATGGAAAGCGCTTTTTGAGTGAGATTTTCCACCTCTTTTTGCGCACCTTCCATTCCCAAAATATCCACAAAGGTAGTTTTGTTCTCACCGGAATCCTTGCCGGGAGTTTTTCCTAGCGTTTCCGAGGTACTGATTACGTCCAAAATATCGTCTCGGATCTGAAACGCCTGTCCCACAGCGCGACCGTATGCATCTGCGGCGGCGCAAACCGAGGGGTCGGCACCGGCGGCAATACAGCCCAGAACACAGGAAGCAGAAAGCATGGAAGCGGTTTTTAAAT
>JAZSJP010000023.1:0-4883 GCA_045534395.1 Eubacteriales bacterium
ATATGCAGAAGGCACTTTTGTTTGCTTTGCTCCAGCCTGATTTGAAGGCGGCGCAAAACGAAGGAAACTTTACCGACGTCTTGGTTCGCCAAGAAGAAGCAAAGACCTTGCCCTTCGGCGACGTTTGGGCGGAATATTGCCGCCGTAACAACGTTCCCGCCGGGGTGGAATGGCTCGACGAAGTTCGTGAATATGAAAAGAACGTTCTTTTGAAACGTATATAATATGGAGGAAAAAACTATGGCTACGATTTTTGATACCGAAGTAATGCAAGGCTTTATCCGTTTGGGCGACGAAGGCTGGAAACAAGGCTGGCACGAGCGCAACGGAGGAAACCTGACCTACCGCATGAAGCCCCAAGAAGTGGAAGACTGCCGTCCTTACTTCTACGCACCCGGCGAATGGATCTCTTTGGGGTTGACCGTTGCAAATTTGGGCGGAGAATACTTCCTGACCACCGGTACGGGAAAATTCTTCCAGAATTTCACCGTTTCTCCCGAATTGGCAATCGGCATTGCCGAAATCAACGCGGCGGGTGACGCTTATCGCTTGGTTTGGGGTCTGAACGAAGGAAACGACCGTCCTACCAGCGAATTCCCCAGCCACTTGATGAACCATTCCGTCAAAAAGGCGGCAAATCCCGATTATCGCACCATTTATCACTGCCACCCCGTCGGCGTTATCGCGCTGACCTTTATCCTTCCCTTGGACAATAAGACTTTCTCCCGTGCTTTGTGGAGCACCATGACCGAATGCCCTATCATCTTCCCCCACGGCGTTGCCGTCGTTGATTGGATGATGCCCGGAAGCTTGGAAGTTGCTAAAGTCACCAGCGAATACATGAAAGAATACGACGTTGCCATTTGGGCGCATCACGGTATCTTTGCCGCCAGCACCGATTTCGATAACACCTTCGGATTGATGCACTGCGTGGAAAAATCCGCTCAGATCTACCTGAACATTCTCCACACCGGCAAACCCATTCTGCAGACCATTACCAACGAACAGTTCCTCGCCATTGAAAAGGATTTCAAGATCACTCTGAACCACGATTTCTTGGATTAAGATCAAATCTCCCCGGAAAACCCGGGGAGATTTTTTGAACCTTTTGTGAACTGTTTCTTTCAACTTTCTTTCCCTCTTGCATTTTTTTCCATATTGTAGTAGAATAGAAACATAAATCGCAAAGTAAGGGAAGAACGTATGGTAAACAAAAGCATCAAAGAATTAGTA
The DNA here is from genome assembly GCA_045534395.1 of Eubacteriales bacterium. GTDB lineage: Bacteria > Bacillota > Clostridia > Oscillospirales > UBA644 > RGIG995. The sequence continues at coordinate 1,234 of JAZSJP010000023.1, forward strand.
GGTTATGCAATCGGAAAGGGTCTGATTCAAACCTACGACGCCACGTGGGCAATCAATCGCATTTTGGAAGTCATGCAGTTGAACGAGTATGAAGACGTTGTACTGCCCGACGAACCGCAGCATTTGGAAACGATTTTAAAGGATCTTATTGACGATGCCGCCGCCCGAGGACTTTTGGACGGAGAGAGTATCGTTCAGCGGGATCTGTTTGACACCAAGATCATGGGCGCGATCACGCCGCCCCCTTCTCAGGTGATCAAAAAATTCCGTTCCGATTACGCCATTTCTCCCAAAACGGCAACGGATAATTATTACCGTTTCAGCGGAGATACCGACTATATCCGTCGTTATCGTATTTCCAAAGATTTGAAGTGGGTTACTCACACGGAGTACGGTGATTTGGACATTACCATCAACCTTTCCAAGCCGGAAAAGGATCCCAAGGCAATCGCCGCCGCCAAAAAGGCACCTCAATCTTCTTATCCCAAATGCCTTTTGTGCCGTGAAAACGAAGGATACGCGGGACGGTTGAATTCCCCCGCCCGTCAAAATCACCGCATCATTCCCCTGACCATTGACGGAAATCCCTGGTTCGTTCAATATTCTCCCTATTCTTATTATAACGAGCATTGTATCGTTTTTAACGGGGAGCATACCCCTATGAAGATCGATCGTTCGGTCTTTGCCAAATTGTTTGATTTCGTTTCTCAATTTCCCCATTATTTTATCGGTTCCAACGCCGATCTTCCCATTGTGGGCGGTTCGATTCTGAGCCACGAACATTTTCAAGGCGGAAACTATGATTTCGCAATGGCAAAGGCAGCTGTCGAAAAAGAATTTTCTTTCCCCGGTTTTGACTCCGTTCGTGCCGGAATTCTGCGCTGGCCCATGTCGGTAATTCGCTTGTCCTGTGAAGAAACGGCACCGTTGGTAGAATTGGCGGATCGGATCCTGACCTGTTGGAGAGGCTATACCGACGCCAACGCCATGATTTACGCCATGACCGACGGCGAACCTCACAACACCATTACGCCCATTGCCCGTATGCGGGAAGGACGTTATGAGTTGGATTTGGTTCTCCGCAACAATATCACGACGCCCGAACATCCCGACGGACTGTACCACCCTCATGCGTCTTTGCATCACATCAAGAAGGAAAATATCGGTCTGATCGAGGTTATGGGACTTGCGGTGCTTCCTTCTCGCTTGAAAGTGGAAATGGAAGCCGTTGCAAACGCCGTTCTTTCCGGCGCCGACCTTCGGGAAAACGACCTTACCCGCGCCCATGCAGATTGGGTGGAAGAATTTTTGCCCCGCTATCCCAAAGTTTCGGAGGAAAATGTCCACGATATTATTCACCACGAGATCGGAGTCGTCTTTAATCGCGTTTTGGAAGACGCCGGTGTATATAAGTGTACCGAAAAGGGAAGAGAAGACTTCATGAATTTCTTGAAATCTGTAAAATAAGGATCGTTATGGCTTATAAACATTCTCACGGCGGACACCGCGCTCGGTTACGTAAAAAGTTTTTTGACAATTCCAACAGTCTGGAAGACCACGAGTTGTTGGAATTGCTTCTCTTTTACGCAATCCCCCAAAAGGATACCAACGCCCTTGCCCACGCCTTGTTGCAACGGTTCGGTTCTCTTTCCGGTGTATTGAATGCGTCCAAAGAGCAAATCGCATTGGTTCACGGAATGGGGGATACCTCTTCTCAGTTGTTTCCCGTGGTTCTTGAAGTTCTTCGCCGCTACGTGCGGGAACAGTTGTCTGAACGGACGGGCAAGGGGTACGATCCCAAGTATATAGGCGGACTGTACTTGTCTAAATTTTTCGGCAAGAACGAGGAGCACGTTCTTGCGGTACTTCTCAATAAGAAATTCGAAGTCATAAAAGATATGGAAATCGGCAAGGGGGACACCATATCCTCTTGTGTCGAAACTTCACAGTTGTGTGCCTTCGTTCATGTAAATACCCCTTGCTACGTGGTTATTGCCCACAATCACCCCTCGGGCATTGCTCTTCCTTCGTTGGAAGATTATCAAACCACGGATTATCTCCGTGATTACGTTGCTAAATTCGGCGGAATTTTATTGGATCATCTGATCTTTGACGGGCGGGGCGATTTCGTTTCTCTGGGTGCCAGCGATCAGATGGCGGGGAAAAACCGCTTCCGGTACGTGGTGGAACAGTCTTCGGATCTTGCTTCCGGAAAAATTCGCTTCCAATTCCGTCAGGTACCTTTGGTTGCTGATATTATGACAAAAAATCAAACTTTGAACGAAGATGCTTGACATCTTGCCGGTTCTGTGCTATACTATTTGAGTTCCTAAGACAATAGGTGCTTTATGCTGAAATATGCCTATCGAGGACGCAAAACAAAGTTCATAAGCCCAACGGCTTTTTGTGCTCTTTTGCCCTCGTAGGTGCAAAAGAGCATTTTTTGTTGTCCATGTCTTTTCTCGGAGGTGAAAATAATGGCAAGTGAAAAGATTCTTGAATCCAAGAAGCAGGTCGTCAATCAGATCACCGATCGTCTCCAAAATGCAAAAGCCGGTGTGTTCGTTGATTACAGCGGTATTAACGTTGCTGACGATACTCTTCTGCGTCGCGAACTTCGCGCTGCAGGCGTTGAGTACACCGTCGTAAAGAACACTCTGACCAAGTTTGCGTTGAAGAACGTTGGATTTGATGCTCTTGACGTCCACATGGAGGGTACTACCGCATTGGCAACTTCTACCGATGACGTAGTCGCTCCCGCAAAAATTCTTTGCAAATATGCAAAAGAACATGAAAACTTCAAGATCAAAGCCGGCTTCTGTGAAGGCGAAGTAATGGACGAAAACGGCGTCAAGGCTCTGGCTGCAGTTCCTTCCAAGGAACAGTCTCTGGTCAACCTTATGTACGTTCTCCAGGCTTCTACCCGCAACCTGGCTGTGGTGTTGAACCAGTACGCAGAAAAAATGGCAGAACCCGCTGCCGAAGCTACCGAAGCGTGAGAATAACCACGCGAATCTAAACACATATTTTTAGGAGGAAATTTAAAATGGCTAGCGAAAAGATTACTAACATTGTTGAAGAACTCAAGACTCTTACCATCATCGAAGTTGCTGAACTCGTAAAGGCAATCGAAGAAGAATTCGGCGTTTCCGCCGCTGCTGCAACCGTAGTTGCCGCTGCTCCTGCTGAAGGTGGCGCTGCTGCCGCTGCTGAAAAGGATGAATACGATGTCATCCTGACCGATGTCGGTGAATCCAAGATGGGCGTTATCAAAGTTGTCCGTGAAATCACCGGCTTGGGTCTGAAGGAATCCAAGGAAATTGTTGACGGTGCTCCCAAGGCTGTCAAGGAAAAGGTTTCCAAGGCTGATGCCGATGCCGCTAAGGAAGCTCTCGAAGCTGCCGGCGCTAAGGTTGAACTGAAGTAAGTTTTAACTGAAAAGCTTTTTCAATGCGATCTCTTCGGAGGTCGCATTGTTTTTTTGTTTATTTTCAGTGTGGAAAATGAATCTTTTGCAAATCTTTTCTTCCGATACTTGCATCTTGGGGAAAAATATGTTATTCTAAAGAAAAAACGGAGGAAGGTTCCTATGTTTTTTGCCTATAATCACCCCTCGGTTCGGTTGACGGGCCGTTGGGCGCCCGTGGGGC
>JAZSJP010000010.1:0-15210 GCA_045534395.1 Eubacteriales bacterium
CCGCTTGGCCTCCGACTTCCTTTCTTCCGAGTGAAGGTACGCGTTGGTGCACCCGCCCTTGGCATTGCAGTTGTCTCGCTCGCTGCATTCTTCTCGCAAGGTAGTTCCGTGATAAATGCGGACGAACACGTTCTTTTTGTAGGACGGACAGTATTTCTTTCGAATTTCATATTCATTTTCGTTGACAAACATAAAAAAATCACTCCTTACGGACAGTATATCCGTAAGGAGTTGTTTTTATGTTTTGTATTTGTCTTAAAAATCCATGGTCTTTTTTGCCGCAGAAAGAAGTCTGCGGATGGGCAATTTTTGAGGACATTGCTTTTCGCACTTTCCACAGGAGATGCAGTCGGCGGGGGTGGGGTGGGTCTTTGCAAATTCCGTTCCGTCGTCCCCCTTGTTGTACAAATCAAACCATTGGGGAATGGGAATGTTTTTCGGGCAGTCAGCCGTGCAGTATTCACACCCGGTGCAAGAGACGGCAATGGATTTATTGATAATATCCGCGCAACGGAGCAACATTTCGGTCTCTTCTTGAGAAAGAGACTTCAGGTCGTTGAAAAACGCCGTATTTTCTTCCAACTGCGGAAGGTTGGACATTCCGCTTAATACTTTAACGACGCCGGGAAGCGTTGCCGCAAATTGCAATGCCCATTGGGCGGGCGTTTTGTTGGGGTCGACCGATTCCATCAACGCCTTTGCCTCGTCCGGAACTTTGGCAAGCACGCCGCCTTTGATGGGTTCCATGATAATAATGTCTTTTTTATGCTTGCGTGCCACTTCGTAGCATTTGCGGGACTGAACGGTGGGGGATTCCCAATCCAAATAATTGATTTGCAACTGAACGAATTCCACTTCCGGGTGTTCGGTCAAAATTGTATCCAATACGTCTGCCGTATCGTGGAAGGAAAATCCGAATTTACGCACTTTTCCTTCCGCTTTTTTCTGTAAAACAAAGTCAAAAGCACCTAATCGGGAGACTTTTTCGTAAAGTTTTGCGTTGAGACAATGGAGCAGATAATAATCAAAATATTCTACACCGCACTTTTCCAACTGCTCGTTGAAAATGCGCTCCATATCTTCTGCGGTTTCCAAATACGGGGACGGGAGCTTCGTTGCCAAGGAATAGCGACTGCGGTCTATGCGTCCCGTCAGCACGGTTTTTACCGCCCGCTCGCTTTCGCCGTGGTGATACATATACGCCGTGTCAAAATACGTGTATCCCCGTTCTAAAAAGCGTTCGGTCATGACTTGAAATTGTGTTACGTCAATGGCGTCCGAGTCCGAATTGATTTGGGGGAGGCGCATGAGACCAAAGCCTAATTTTTTCATAAAACTCTTCCTATTCCGTCAAAAATTTTTTCTCGCCGTATTTTTTTGTCGTCAGAATTGCCGCTTTGTTAATATCGCCGCAACCCAAAGTAATAAACAGGTCTCCCGGTTGCGCCAATTCTTTGATGCGGTCGGCAATCGCCTCGAAATCTTCCATGAATTCCGCATTGTCCAAACGGGCAACCACGTCTTGGGCGTAAATATTGTAGTCGTCGTTGGTTTCCCGTGCGGGATAAATGGGGGGAATGAGAACCTTATCCACCGTCGACAAAACCGCTACAAATTCGTCCATGAGCATTTTTGTGCGGGAGAAGGTGTGGGGTTGATGAATGGCGATAATGCGTTGAAATCCCAAGTCGCGTGCAGTTTTGAAGGTGACGCGGTAGGCGTCGGGGTGGTGACCGTAATCGTCTGCCACAATGGCGCCGTTGACGGTGCAATGATATTCAAAACGACGTCCCGCTCCGTTGTATGCGGCAATTCCCTTGATGATTTCTTCTTTTGTCAGACCTAAGGTGTAACCCGCGGCGGCGCACGCCAAGGCGTTCAACACGTTGTGTCGTCCCGGAACCGAAAGTTCCACTCTGCCGAAGTATTCCTTTTGCGCGTCGTTGTTCTCGTGGAAGTACAAATCAAAGGCGGGGAGCCCTTGGTTTACCGTAACGTTTTCTGCGCGAAAGTGCCCCGCATTCAACCCAAACAGAAAAAGGTTACCGTCGTATCCTTCCAACATTTTTTTAACGTTTTCGTCCTCGGCGTTGGTAACTAACGTTCCGCCGGGCTTAATGTTGCCTACGTAATTGCGGAAGGCTCGAATGACGTTGTCCAGAGTTTTGAAATATTCCATGTGGTCTTCGCCCACGTTGAGGATAATGGAGACGTCGGGACGGAAGAAGCGGAAGGACTCCTTGAATTCACAACTTTCGAAGATACAAAGGTCTTCTTTTTGTCCCAAACGGTAAGACGCGCCTATGAGGTTTACGTGGCCGCCGACAATGGCAGAGGGGTCTTTTTTTGCCGTGAGAAACATGGCGGTGACCATAGAAGACGTGGTGGTTTTCCCGTGGGTTCCGGCGATACCGACGGTGGTTTTATAGCCGTCTAAAATCTCTCCTAAAAATTCGGCTCGGCGGTAAAGGGGAATCCCCAATTCTTCGACTCTCAGCCGTTCGGGATTGGTGGGGGAGATGGCGTCGGTCATAATGACGGCATCGGGAGTTTCGCGGTCAATATTCTCGGCAACCTGACCGATGCGGACGGAAATGCCCAAGGCTTTTAATTGTTCCGTCGCCTTGTTTGATTGCATATCCGAACCCGAAACGGTATAACCGCGGCGCAATGCAATTTGAGCAAGAGAACTCATGGAAGAACCCCCAATGCCCATAAAATGCAGTTTTTTTGCCCTTTGAAGGGTCTGTTTAATATTACTCATCGGTTTAAAACTCCCCAAAATTATTTTTTGCCGCCAAAGAGACGTTCTTTGACCGGCACCGATGTGCCTGTCAGCATTTCCTGACTGTCTTTCATGACGTACCACGCCGCCGCCACCGCCAACAGAGACAGGGGATAGGCGATCCAATGCCAAGAGAAGGGAAGGATAACGAAGCATGCTCCCAAATGGCACAGGGCAGCGCCGATGCACAGTCCCATACCGATTTTACAGACGGTACAGTGAAGTTTATGCGTGTTGTCCCGTTCCCAATACCGAAGCAATCCTAAGTGGAGCCAACCCAAAAGCAGGACGGCAATCAACAAAAATACCTCGGCAAAGTTTCCCGAAAGGAAGGAAAAACCGTCCAACAGCAAGCGAATGAAGGTAAGGTTTCCGAACAAAAAGCTTTCGAAAAACACCTTGATCTGTCCCAAAAACAGAAGAAACGAGATCAACGTCATGACCGAAACGGCGGTGTACAGACCTCGCAGTTCCTTGTTAATCCTTCGTTTTTCCAACGTGACCCACAAAATCAAATACCCGATAAAATCCGGGAGAATATCAATGAAATAAAGGGTGTTTTCCACCTGATAGGCGGAAAAAAAGGAGAGAACGGTCAATACCAGACCGAAGATCATCAGATTCATATGTATCTACCCTTCCAGCCCCATCAATTTCAGAGCCATTTTTGCCGCCGCCTGTTCCGCGGCTTTTTTTGACCGTCCCCGACCTTCGGAGATACGGTTACTGTTCAGATAAAGATGGCAGACAAAGGTTTTTTCGTGTTCGGGGCCGAAATCGTCGGCGATGACGTATCTCAAAGACTCTCCGGGATTTTTTTGAATTACTTCCTGCAACACGGTCTTGTAATCGTGCTGACGAAAATTTTCCGCACCCCGAATCAAAAAGGGAAGAATAAAATCCCGCGCCTGTTGATATCCGCCGTCTAAGTATATGGCACCCAAAATGGCTTCCACTTCATCGCACAAAATGGAGTTCCGGTGTTCCGCGCCTGCCAACTTTTCTCCCCGACCCAACAACAGACTTTCCCCTAAGTTCAATTCTTTTGCATAGGTGGACAAAGCTTCTTCGCAGACCAAAAGGGCTTTGGTTTTGGTCAAATCGCCTTCGTCCCCGTTGCGGGTATGGTAAAGATGGTCGGAACAGATGAGGGATAAAACCGAGTCCCCCAAAAATTCCAACCGCTCGTTGCACTCTTCCGCATCGCGGTGCTCGTTGAGATAGGAAGAGTGGGTCAGCGCCTTACGGAGTAAGGTTTTGTCTTTGAATACGTAACCGATTTTTTCTTCGGTTTTCGCCAAATGCTCAAGCATTGCGGTGCTCCTCGATATAGGAAATCAAATCTCCGACCGAAACAAGCTTTTCCGCATCTTTCGGGTCGATAAATACGTCAAATTCCTCTTCCACCGTCATCATGATCTCGGTCATGTCCATTTCGTCTGCCAACAGATCGTCGGCAAAGGTGACTGCGGGTGTGATCTCTTCTTCTTCCACGGCAAAAATATCCGCGAGAATGGGCTTAAGAATGCTCAGTACCTGAATCATAGAATCTCACTTTCCTGCTTGTTCTGCTTCTTTTTGTTCCTGTAATTGCCGGGTAATGGTTTCTACCGCACCGGATTTTGCAAAGTTTGCTGCTTGGCGAATGGCGTTTTTAAAGGCCTTTGCGTTAGAACTTCCGTGGGCTTTTACTACCGGTTTGGAAACGCCCAAAAGTACGGCGCCCCCTTCTTCGGTGTAGTCCAATTTCCGCTTCATGACCCGAAGCTGAGGTTTCAGCATCGCCGCAAGAAGTTTGGAAAAGAAGGTTGCTGTCAAGGCTTCCTTCATGATGCTCATCATGAACATGGCGGTGCCTTCCACGGTCTTTAACAGAATGTTTCCGGCGAAACCGTCTGCCACCAAAACGTCGCAATCACCGTCGAAAATGCCTCTTCCTTCCACGTTTCCGATAAATTCAAAGGCGTTGTTCTTCTTCAAAAGAGTGTGAGCGTTTTGGTACAATTCGGGGCCTTTGGTCTCTTCTGTTCCGTTGTTCAAAAGACCCACTTTGGGGTTTTTGCAGAAGCCGGCATTTTTCATGTACAAAGCGCCCATGGTGCCGAATTGATCCAGATATTCCGGCGTACAAACTTCGTTGGCTCCGCTGTCAATGAGCATGAAATATCCGGTTTTTGAGGGAAAAACGGGAGCAAACGCCGCCCGCTTTACGTTTGGGATTCGCTTGACAATCAACGTGCCCCCCGCCAAAATCGCACCGGAATTTCCCGCGGAAACGAAGGCGTCACCTTCTCCTTTTTTCAAAAGGTCAAAGGCAAGACCCATGGAAGAGTTCCGTTTTGCTTTCAGAACGCTTCCCGCTTCGTCTTCCATGGTGATGACTTCGTCTGCGTGACGAATTTCAATGTTCGTGTCGTCGATGTCGTTGTCTTCCATTGTTTTGCGAAGCATTCCTTCGGGACCCGTTACAATGATCTTTACGCCCAGCTCTTCTACTGCCAAAGCGCAACCTTTGAGGATTTGAATAGGCGCGTGATCTCCGCCCATTCCGTCAACGATAATAGTCATAGTGTGTACCTTTCCTTACGAATTATCCGCAGGTTCCTCTGCGGGCAGAGTGATGGGAAGATTGTTTTCCTTGCAATATTCCGTGAGAATTTTCAGGGCGCGCTCCGATAAAAGTCCCTTGCGGTCTTTTTTCTTGATTCTGCCTTCCAACGAGGGCAGAAGCCCGAAGTTCACGTTCATGGGTTGAAAATCGGTGACTGACGGATCGGAGACGTAATGTGCCAAAGCGCCGATGGCGGTTTCTCGGGGAAACGTTACGGTATCGCCTAAAACCGCGTTCAGCCCGGCGACAAAGCCGGAAGATGCCGATTCAATGTACCCTTCCACGCCGGTGATCTGTCCGGCAAAATACAGGGTTTCCCGATTGCGTACCCGATAGGTTGGGGTAAGAATGTTGGGGGAGTTCAAGAAGGTATTGCGGTGCATTACACCGTAACGGACGAATTCTGCCTGTTCCAATCCGGGAATCATGCGGAAAACTCGCTTTTGTTCTCCCCACGTCAGATGGGTCTGAAAGCCCACGATATTGTACAAAGACGACGCGGCGTTATCCTTGCGCAGTTGCACCACGGCTTTTGGCAACGTTCCCGTATGGGGATTCATCAATCCCACGGGCTTCAGGGGGCCGAACAACATGGTTTCGTATCCCCGCGATGCCATGACTTCAATGGGCATACAACCTTCAAAGACCTTGTTGTTCTCAAAGCCGTGAAGGGTTGCTGTTTCGGCAGAGACCAACGCTTGATAAAAGGCGTCGTATTCTTCTTCATTCATGGGACAGTTGATATAATCGGGAGTTCCTTTATCGTATCGAGATGCCAAATACGCCTTGGACATATCAATGCTTTCCGCCGTAACGATGGGAGCGGCGGCATCAAAGAAGGACAACCCCTCTCCGAAGGTACGGGCAATCTCTTTCGCCAAGGGATCCGATGCCAAAGGACCGGCGGCAATGATCGTCGGTTCGTCAAAGTCCAAAGAGGTGATCTCTTGTTCCACCACGGTAATATTGGGGTGGTTGCGAATTTTTTCGGTAACGTAGGTTGCAAAGGCTTCCCGATCCACCGCCAAGGCACCGCCGGCGGGGACGCGGGTGGCAACGGCGGCTTCCATAATCAGTGAACCCATGCGAAGGAGTTCTTCTTTTAAAAGTCCGATGGCGTTTTGCAGTCCTTCCGCCCGCAGGGAATTGGAGCAGACCAATTCGCAAAAGAGATTCGAATGGTGGGCGGGGGACATCTTTTGGGGCTTCATTTCGTACAGCGTGACCATTGCGCCTCGCTGAGCGCATTGCCAGGCGGCTTCGCAGCCCGCAAGTCCCGCTCCGACGACGGTTACGGAAGAATTCATCTGCTTTCCTTCTCCGTCTTGTCGGCTTTCTTGTAGGCGGTTTGATAACCGCAGCCTTCTGTTGCACAATTTAGGGTGTTGAAGTGGCGGAACAGGGTCTTGCCGCACTTGGGGCAGGTTTCCGCCGTGGGAATATCCCAAGTACGGAATCCGCATTGTGCACCCTTTTCACAGGCGTAATAGGTCTTTCCTTTGGGAGTCTTGCGAACCACCAGACCACCTCCGCAAAGGGGACAGGTGCCTGTAGCTTTTGCATAGACAGGTTTGGTGTTTTTGCATTCGGGATAGCCGGGGCAAGCCAAGAACCGACCGAAGCGGCTGACTTTATAGACCATCTTTCTGCCGCACAATTCGCAAACTTCGTCGCTTTCTTCCACGGGAGTTTCCACCCGGCGACGTTCGGTATTGCTTTCCGCCTTTTCCAGAGCGGCGGCAAAATCCCCGTAGAAGTTTTGCATAACTTCCACCAGAGTTTTCTTTCCTTCTTCTACGCTGTCTAACTGTTTTTCCATTTCGGCGGTAAAGGCGGCGTCTACGATGTTGCTGAAGTTTTCAATCATCAAATCCGTGGTGACGGTTCCCAAATTGGTGGGCTTCAGAGATTTTCCTTCCCGTTCCACGTAATCCCGTTCAATGATGGTTCCCACGATGGGAGCAAAGGTGGAAGGACGGCCGATGCCGTTTTCTTCCAAAGTTTTAATGAGAGAAGCCTCGGTGTAACGAGAGGGGGGTTGGGTAAATTTTTGTTCCGAGATGAGTTCCACAAAGTCCAGCTTGTCGCCTTCCTTTACGTCGGGAAATGCCGAAGTTTCTTCCTGATCCTCGGAATAGCGGTACAAACGGCTGTAACCGTCAAAGACCTTTTTGGTATCGGATGCACGGAACAAATATCCGGCAGCTTCGACCTCAATGCTTCTCACGTGATGCAATACGGAAGCCATTTGGCTGGCGGTGAAGCGTTCCCAAATGAGTTTATACAACCGATATTGATCGTGAGAAAGGCTTTCTTTCACTGCGGCGGGGGTCAGGTTGATGTCCGTGGGACGAATGGCTTCGTGGGCGTCCTGAGCTCCCTGACGGGTTTTATATACCCGAGGAGTTTTGGGATAATATTTTTCGCCGTAGGCATTGAGAATATATTCCTTTGCGGAAGCTTTTGCTTCATCGGAAATGCGCAAAGAGTCGGTTCTCATGTAGGTGATCAAACCGATGGGGCCGTGTCCGACGATCTCAACACCTTCGTAGAGGGATTGAGCAACGGACATGGTCTTTTGGGGATGCATATTCAGATGCACGGAAGCGTCCTGTTGCATGGAAGACGTGGTGAAGGGCGGGGGAGGATTCTTTTGTTTTTCCTGCTCCTTCAAAGAACGGACGATATAATCCTTGCCTTCCAATTCCTTGCGAATATTTTCGTTTTCTTGGGCGGAAGAAAGGGCAATTTTCCCTTGGTCGTTTCCGTAAAAACGGGCAGTATATTCCTTTTTGCCGTTGCGGAAGCGTGCGTCCAGGTTCCAATATTCCTGAGGAACGAAGGCGTTGATCTCCCGTTCCCGATCTACGACCCAGCGGGTGGCTACCGATTGAACGCGGCCGGCAGACAGACCGTATTTTACCTTATGCCAAAGGAAGGGAGACAACTTGTAGCCCACGATACGGTCCAAGACGCGGCGGGTCTGTTGCGACGAGACCAAGTCTTGATTGATGGCGCGGGGATGCTGCATTCCTTCGGTAACGGCTTTGCGGGTAATTTCGTTAAAGGTTACGCGGTTTTCCGCTTTTTCGTCCAATTCCAAAACCTGAGCCAGATGCCAGGCGATGGCTTCTCCTTCCCGGTCAGGGTCGGTTGCCAGATAGACGGCTTTGCTGTTTTTGGCGGCGGCTTTCAGCTCTTTTATGAGTGCCGCTTTTCCGTCTTTACGGGGGACGATATATTCGGGAGCAAATCCGTTTTCAATATCCACGCCGATGCGGGAGGCGGGCAGGTCGCGAATGTGTCCTTTGGACGAAAGAACTTCGTACTTGCTGCCTAAATATTTTTTAATGGTCTTCGCTTTGGAAGGGGATTCTACGATGAGAAGATTTTTGGTGGGACGCGCAGCCTTTTTTGCCGCGGTCTTGGGTGCAGTCTTCTTCGCAGAAGCTTTTTTTGTGGTGGTCTTGGTTGCCATGATGGTTCTCCTTTGGATCAATTGCAATTATTTTCGACGGAATAGGGAGCCGGGCAGAGATTCGATGCAACCCGATAACTCCAAGGCTTGAAGAAGGGGTAATACGCGATGGAAGGGAATGCCGGTCTTTTGACAGATCTCGTCGGCAGACAGACTTTCTTTTTCCGAAAGAGTTTCGTAGACCGCAGTTTCTTCGGGAGAAAGAACCGGCGGTCGATGGATCGACCGAGGGGGCGTTCTCTTTTCGTTTTGCGGTGCAGACGATGGAGGAAGTGATTCCCCGATGGGTTCGTACCGAACCACCGTGGGGGTGATCCGATCTCCGTAGCGGGGAAGAAATTCGCTGAATATATCACCAGGCTCGGTGCAGAAAACAGCACCATGCTTAATGAGCAGATTGGTACCGGTGTTGATCCGGTCGGAAGGCGCCGCCGGAACGGCAAATAACGCCCGATTTTGTTCAACGGCGTGTTTTGCGGTGTTCATGGAGCCGCTTTTTTCGGGACATTCCACTACCAAAACGCCGTCGGACAGTCCGGAAATGATCCGATTTCTTTTGGGGAAATTTGAGGCTAAGGGCGGAGTTGACGGCAGATATTCGGAAATCAGCCCGCCGTGTTCTTTTAAAAGGTCGTACAAAACGGCGTTGGATTTAGGATAAACAACGTCCACGCCGCACCCCAAAACGGCAAAGGAAGCCTTGCCTTTAATTAAAGACCCTTTGTGAGCGTAGGTGTCGATGCCGTTTGCCATGCCGCTGACGATCTGAAACCCGGACAGTGCCAAAGAGCAGGAAAAAGACGCTGCCATGGCGGCGGCAGCGGAAGAGCATTTTCGCGTCCCCACAACGCCCACGGTGGGCTTCGCAGGGTCGGGGAGATTCCCGATGACGAACAATGCCGGAGGCGGATCGTCGATCTCTCGCAAGGACGGGGGATATTCCGCGTCGTCGTAACAGACGATGCGAATCCCTTTCCTTTTGCACTCTTCCAAAAGCGTTTGAGCGAGCCTTAAATCTTTGTTGAGAAAGGGGCGGGTGTCTTTTTCTCCCACAATAGGGATCAATTCCGCCTTGGTTGCGTGATAGACTTCCACGGCGTGCATGGCTTTTGTGAGACGATAGACTTTTACCGTGCCCTGTTTTCCCGTCAGGAGAAGCCAAAGGGCGTATAAGGCGTTTTCGGACATAGCTCCTCCAAAAAATTATTTCAGGCGGTAGATCATAATGGATGCCGCCGATGCCGCGTTGAGGGAATTGATGGGGTTCTCCATGGGAATGTAAACGGTTTGAGACGCCACACAAAGAACTTTGGGAGAAATTCCCTTTCCTTCGTTTCCGATAACGACTGCCCGTTTTTCTCCGAAAGAAATGTCTTCGGGAGAAAGGGCAGAGTCGTTCAGCGCCGTTGCAAAGACTTGAAATCCCTCGTCTTTTAGCCCCGAGACAACGTGTGCAAGGTCGTCGCTTTGCTCAATATAACAAGTACGGAAAGCTCCTGCCGACGCCATCAAGGTCTTTGCCGACCAAGGATTGGCACAACCGGGGGATAAAATCACACCGAAGCCGAAAGCGTAAGCGGTGCGCACGATGGTTCCCACGTTGCCCGGGTCCTGTACGTTGTCCAAAAGCACCAATTTGTCGGGACGCGTCGTATGATTTCGTGTGACGGTGCAAGCGATGGTCTGTTCGGATACGGCGGCACAAATTTTTTTCATGGCGCCGGGCGAAAGGAGATATCCCTGCGTTTGCGGGGGAAGGGAAGAAAGAAATTCCCGATGTTTTTCCGGGTCGGTGGTGAAGACTTCCAAAATGCAATCGACGGGAAGCTCTTCCACAAATCGGGTTCCTTCCACGAAGAATTTTTCCCGGGTGGGTTCTTTTCTGATTTTTGCGATTTCTTTCAAATAGGGGTTTGCGCCGGAAGAAATCTCTTTATAACTCATTTCAGCATCCTCGCAATGTTTTCGGACATTCCGATAATCATCAGCGTGTCGTTTTCATGAAACCGACGGTCGGGGTGCAGATTGGTGTCCAAAACGTCCAGGGCGGCGTTTCGGATTCCGATAACGTTGACGCCGTAATTGACGCGGACGTTTAACTCCCGTAAAGATTTTCCCACCCATGCTTTTGGAATATTCACTTCCACAATGGATTGGTCTCCGCTCAAGGGAATAAAATCCAACAGGTCTGCGGAAAATTTTCGGGCAACGCGGTCTCCCATGTCCATTTCGGGGCAGACGATATAATCGGCACCGATGCGACGGAGCAAACGGGAGTGCTTTTCATCGTAAGATTGACAGATAATATGCTTTGCGCCCAACTCTTTGACTAAGGTCGTAACCAAAGCGCTGGCTTGAATATCTTCCGAAATAGCGACGATAACGTGGTCGTAGTCGGGAATATCCAAGGCTTGCAGAACCGCTTCGTCCAGACAGTCTCCCTGACGGGCGTCCACTTCGCTTGCAATGCGGTCGACCTTCTCCATATCAATATCGATGGCCAAGACTTCCTCGCCTAAGCGCACCAATTTACGGGCGGTCTCCCGACCGAATTGGCTCAGTCCGATGATTAAAAAAGAATGCATAACGTCACTCCTATCCGATGAGAATATCTCCTTCGGGATACCGAAGGGTGTTTTGCCGCTTGCGACGGTCGGTAATGAGAGCATAAGAAATGGTCAACATTCCCACGCGTCCCGAAAACATAAGAAACATCAAAATAATTTTGGAAAAGACCGAAAGGGTTGGCGTTACCGAAAGAGAAAGCCCCACCGTTGCAAAGGCAGAGGTGCATTCGTACAACGCCTCAAGAAAACTTACGTCCGCCTCGATTCCGTTGATGAGAAAGGTGGAGATGAGAACCGAAAGGAAGGGAAGCAAGACCAACGTCAAGGCGCGGTAGACCAAATCGGAAGACAATCTGCGCTTCCATAAAGCGGCGTCTTTTCTTCCCATCAAAACCGAGCGAATCGCCGCCCAAAGCACGGCAATCGTCGTTACCTTTACGCCGCCGCCCGTAGAACCGGAAGATGCGCCGATAAACATGAGTACCACCGTCAGTACCTGACTTGCTTCGGTCATCGCCGTCAGGTCTATGGTATTCATTCCCGCCGTGCGGGGAGAAATCGATTGAAACAGGGACGATAAGACTTTTCCTTTCGCCGTCAATTGCCCCAAAGTTTCGGTGTTGCTGTGTTCCAAGAGAAAAATCAGCGCGGCGCCCCCGAAGATCAGGGTGCCCGACGTGATAAGAACGGTTTTTGTGAAAAGGGAATATTCCTTCCAGCGGCGTTTGGTATAAAGGTCTTCCCAAACCAAAAATCCAAGTCCGCCGATGACGATTAACCCCATAAGCGTCAGGTTGACAACCAAGTCGTCCGCATACGCAGTCAGGGAAGAGAAGGGCGCGTCGGTTCCCATTAAATCAAATCCGGCGTTGCAGAAGGCGGATATCGAAACGAAAATGCCTTTCCAAATACCTTGTCCCCAGCCGTATTCGGGAATAAACCGAGCCGACAGAATCAATGCACCCGCTCCCTCAAAGGCGGCGGTGCCCAACAGTACGTGCTTCAGGGTTCTTGCGGCGGCGCGATAATCGGTGACGTTGAGGGATTCCGCCATCTGTTTGCGGTTGGAAAGAGATGAATCTCCCCGCAAAAGCAAAATCAAAGCGGAGCCTAAGGTCATAAATCCAAGACCGCCGAGTTGAATCATGCACAAAATTACTGCTTCTCCAAAAAAGGACCATTGGGTTGCGGTGTCGTAAACTACCAGCCCCGTAATACAAGTGGCGGAGGTTGCGGTGAACAACGAGTTCAAGAAAGGTGTGGAACTTCCGTCTGCCGAGGCGATGGGCAAGGTCAACAGGATAGCGCCCGCAAAAATAATGAAGAGAAAGCCGAAGGTCAAAATCCGATAGAGATTTCCCTTGCGACGGTTTCGTTCTTTCGGTGCTAAAGGCTTCACGGCAATCTCCTCCTTGCAAAATTAACTACTATATAATAACACTAATTTTTGTTTCTGTCAAGTATCTTTTTTTTGAAAAAAAAAAACTTACGATAAATTTGCTTTTCCGCAACAGTCTGTTTAAGAAAAATTTGCCGATTGTTCCGTAATTTTGACGAAACGCGTCACCGTTCAGAGAAAAGTCACATTTTTGCCGAAAAGAGTTGCGGAGTTTGTGTTAAACTCTTCTCATGTACGCATAGCGTATATGGGAGGAATTTATGGTAACCGTAAAAGAAGTAACGACCAGGGGAGATCTTCGTCGCTTCGTGGATTTCCCCAATCAGTTGTACGGCAACGTTCCGCAATTCGTACCGCCGCTGCTTTCCGACGATTTGTCCGATTGGAATCGAAAACAAAATCCCGCCTTTGAATATTGCGATGCAAAATGTTGGCTTGCTCTGCGGGACGGAAAGATCGTCGGTCGTATCGGTGCTATCCTCAGCCGAAAGGCGAATGAGAAGTGGGGAACGTCGCGAATGCGTTTCACTCAAGTGGATTTTATCGACGACGCTGAAGTTTCTCAGGCACTGTTTTCTACCGTTGAAGAATACGCGCGTGCGTGTGGGTGTACCCAGGTGCAGGGTCCTTTGGGATTTACGGATATGGATCGGGAAGGAATGCTGGTGGAAGGCTTCGACCGCCGCAACATGTTTATTACCTACTACAATCACCCTTATTATAACGATCACCTTGCTGCTTTGGGGTATCAAAAGGACGTGGATTGGATCGAGTATCTCATTCCCGTGCCTGAGGAAGATTCTCCTCAGATCGAAAAGATTCGCCGCGTGGCAAAATACGTCACCCGCCACGGTCAGTATCGGGTGGTGAAATTAAAGAGTCGTAAGGAGTACGCGCCTTATATCGAAAAGGTGTTCAATTTGGTCAATCAGGCTTATGCACACCTCTACGGAACTGTGGATCTGTCTGATGCTCAAATTCAACGGTACGCCAGAAAATTCATTCCCATGATCTCTCCCGATTACGTTTGCTTCGTGGAAGATGAACAAGGGGAATTGGTTGCCTTCGGAATCTCCGCACCGTCCCTTGCCGACGCCTTTAAAAAGAGCCGCGGACGGTTGTTTCCCCTTGGTTGGGTTGGGGTTCTGAAAGCCATGCGCCGCAACGATACCGCAGATCTGTTTTTGATCGCAGTTCGTCCCGACCTGCAGGGAAAGGGCGTAAATGCAGTAATTCTCAACCACATTTACGATATGTACCGCAAAAACGGAATCCGCTGTTTGGAAACGGGTCCGCAGTTGGAGACCAACTCCAAAATTCTGAGCCAATGGGAGATGTTTGACAAGCAACAGCATAAGCGCCGCCGTTGTTACGTGAAAGATCTCGTGCCCGTCACGACGACCGATTCCCCTTCGGAACGAAAGGAAGAAGCGCTCGTATAAAACAACTTAAAACAAATCTTGCCGACACGGAGCGTGTCGGCTTTTTTGTCCTGTTTATAGGACATTCCGTGTGGTATAATAAATGAGAAAGGAGGGCTTGATATGTCCTTTGAAATCGTTAAAAAACCTCTTTTGACCCTGCCTGCCGAAGCGGTGGTAAATCGGGCAAATATGGGGTTGCAATATGCCTCAGGCTTGTGCGGTGAAATCTTTGATGCCGCTGGAAAATTGCCTCTTCAGAGGGCTTGTATCGCCTTGGGTTCCTGCCCTGTGGGAGACGCCGTTGTCACCGACGGTTTCGGGCTGCGTGCAAAGTACATTATTCACGCCGTTCCGCCCCGCTGGTGTGGCGGAAAATACGGGGAAGATAAACTGCTGTTTGAATGCTACCAAAAGGTTTTGAAGCACGCCGCGGCGTTGGGTGTGCAATCCCTTGCATTGCCGTTGCTTTCGGAAGACCGTTGCGGGTACCCGACGGACCGCGGACTTGCCGTTGCAAAAAAGTCCATCACGTCTTCTCCTTACGGTGAAAATCTGCAGATTTATCTTACTCTCTCTCCTTATAAAACGTGATTCGACAAGGGCTTTTTTAGGAAACAGAATCGGTTTGTGCCATTGGCACAAACCGATTCTGTTTTTTATTCGTGTTTGTCTTTTGTTTTAGCAATTTCTTCCACTTCTTTGCGAAGGAGGGGGAGAATGTTTTCGGGGGAGATATGTTTAATAATTTTGTCACCGCGGAATAAAACGTATTCCCCGTTAGCACCGGTGACGCCCACGTCGGCTTGACGGGCTTCTCCGGGTCCGTTGACAACGCAACCCATAACGGCGATTTTTACGTGGGCGCGAACGTCCCGGAATTCCCGTTCTACGGCATTTGCCAATTCAATGGAATTGACGGTAGTGCGTCCGCAGGTGGGGCAGGAAA
>JAZSJP010000112.1:0-6985 GCA_045534395.1 Eubacteriales bacterium
AGACCGCTTGGCCTCCGACTTGAGAGCCGCAATTTATTACGTAACGAAAAAACCCCGAAATCGGGGCTTTTTCGTTCCTGTTTGCTCTTTGAGGATTTGGTCTTTTTATCCCCGGATCATAATTTTATAAAATACGCTGTATTTTGCCTGGAACTGTCCCAAGGTGGTGCGGGAAGTCGTTCCGGGATCGTGAATAGTGAAGTTTTCCGCCTTCAATTCACCACCGTTAAAGCCTGTGACCACCGCCCAATGTTGGGCGCCGGAAGAAGTGAATCCACCAATCATTACCGGTTTTCCCGCCTGTAATTGGCGATAGATCACCGAAAGATAATCGGAACCGGTGTAAGGGGAATAATACGAGGGCCAATACAAATTGCCCGAAGTCGAATAACTCAATTCTTTCACCAGCATTGCGGGAGTAACGGTATATCCCCGCACCACGGATTCCACCATTGCCATGGCGGTAGTGGTGCACCCGGCAGAGCCTATGGTATACCAGCTGTTTCCCAAGCGGATATTTGCCCAGCGGGAGTCGGTTTGAGAATATCGAGGAACCGACAGCCGGACGGCATCGTAGCCGTTAGAGGAGTACTTCAAGAACTCTTCCGAGACGTACCCGATTTGAGTTCCGCCGTACAACACCTTTGCCCAACCGCCGGAAGACGAAAGAACCGTAACGGCAGCGCCGTCGGAAAACTGAGAGGCAACCCGATAACCGGTAGACGGACCGGTGCGAATATTCAGCCGATAACCGTCGGCGGAGACCCGTGCCGTTTTGGTTGATACGGGAGTAATGTATCCGTCGTTACAATATCCGTAGCGTCCGGAAGCATATTCTACCTTCCACCAATCGCCGGTTTTGGAAACCAGAGTAACGGTACTGCCGCGGTTTAATCCCGTGAGAATGGAACCCGACAAGGAAGGCGACGAACGGACATTGAGGCGGGTTTGGGCGGTGGTGACGGTGCCCGCATTGGCAGCCTGAGACGCCTGTGCCCGTTGAATTAATCCGGGAGAAATGAAGACCAGTGCAAGAGCAAACAGACAGGAAATTAAGAGTTTTCTCATATGGTCTCTCTCCTTTCTCAACCATTTTACCATGGACGGGGCTCCGGTTCAAGGGAAAAATATTTCCAATCGGTGAACCTTTTGTAAACCGAGGCGGTGGATTTTGGAAAAAATTCCGCATTTTACCTTGACAAAAACGAAGAAATATGGTATTCTGTATAAGGAGGATCACCATGGAACTGTTTTTCTTTTTTTGGCTTTTATTTACAAATCTTCTTACCTTCGTTCTGTTTACAGAAGACAAGCGGAGATCCAGAAGACGCGCTCGAAGAATCTCGGAAAAGACTCTTTGGTGCATATCCCTCTTGGGGGGCGGTACGGGTGCCTTTTTGGCAATGCAAATTCACCGACACAAAACAAGACATCTGTCCTTCGTGCTGGGAATCCCCGCCTGTATGGTGCTGAATTTGGGGTCTGTTTACCTGTTGCATTTATATTTATAAAAAAACTGCAGAGATATATCTCTGCAGTTCTTTATTTTTATCAGCGTTTCTTTCTTAGGAAGAAGAATAGGATTCCCGCGGCACCGAGGCAAAGGACTCCCCCGCAAACCGCCAAAACAATCCAAAGACCATTGCCGAATGAAATCCCGGAGACATCGTTCGTCGTCGGAGCGTCCGAAACGACAGACTTTCCCGGCAAATCTTCCAGAGCGATAAAGTCCTCCCAAGAGGAATCCGGATCTTGAGGGCATCTCCATTGCACGTGAGTCTCGTTCGCACGAAATTCCACAGTTTTCCCGTCGGTACAGGGAAAAGACTGAACCGTTCCGTCGGTATTCAACTCTCCTAAGGTCGTTAAATCCTTCCAATCGATTCCGCCCTTACGAGATTTCCATAACACGGCGTCCGACGAAGTTTTCTTGACGGTAACCCCGTAGGCGATTGCGTCGTTTTTATATTTTTCGGTGAGATGAAACGCTGCGTAAGAGACAAAATTTCCCGTGGCAAAATCCATTCCGCGCACCAAAACGAAATCGTCGTAAACCTCAACCAAATATCCTTCTTTCCCGTTCTTGTGTCCTTTATCTCCTAAAATTCCACCGTAAGCAAGGGACGGAACGTGGAAAGAAAAGTACCTGCCTAAGTAAATATTAAACTCCGCGTCGAAGGTGTAATGATTGTGACCGTTAAAATAAAAGGTTCCCGGGTATTTGTTCAAAACACGGTGCAGTTTCTTCGATGAATCACGATCCCATTCGGTCCCGGATCCCACCGTCATTCCGCTTTCCAAGGTGTAATAATGAAAGAACAAAAAGGCGTTTCCATGATCGGCACCATGATAATATTCCGCCAAGGTATCGTCCAACCAATCCAATTGAAGATCGCTTAACTGTTGGTCGATATTTCGGTCTTCGCTATTGTTTGACGCTGCACCGATCCCCATGACAAGATAAAGATCTCCCTTATAGACAAACGAATAATCGTAATCGGGATAAATTTCAGACAACGAGAGGTCAAATTCCTCTCCGTAAGAGTGATTCTCATTTGCGTAATTGGGAAAAATATCCTTCACGTTTTCCATTGCAGCTTCGGGAGAAACACTGAGATTCCATGCCAGGGCATCGTGATTGCCCAAGGTAATAAACAAGGGGATCTCTTTGTACGGTGCGTAAGTCTCCGAAAAAGTTTTCCATTGGTCAAAAGTTCCGCCGTTGGTGTTGTCTCCCACAGTCAAAACAAAAGAAACGTCCTGCGCTGAAAAAGAATCCATGGCGGATTGCAGCGCGGGAACCGCGACAGAAGACCCGAAATGAAGATCGGAAATAACACCGAAGCGATACTTAGGCGCTTTCGAAGGAATAATCTTCCATTGAGGGATTTCATAGCAAGTCAACAGGTTTCCGTCTAACGTCAACCACAAGTGCGTGGCTTGCGGCGGAATTGCCAACGCAGATTCGGTGGTATATTTTAAAAGTTTTCCCCGAATCTGCATCTTTGACACATCTGCCAAAGGCTTTTGATCCACAAAAATATTCTCCGCCGTTCCCCATTCCAGAAGATACTCCTCTCCGTCATAATCGCTGACTCTAACCGAAACGATTCCGTCAGCACTTCCGGGCAAAAGGTTGGAAAATTCATAGGAAATTTGGGGGAATTCTTCTGCCGCTGACGGAAAAACATCAGCACACCCCAACATAAAGCACCCTACAAAAAACAAAGAAAGAATTCTTTGAATTATGTTTTTTGTCATCTTTCAGCCTCCTTTTTCTTCATTATATGATTAAATTATACTATAAATCCCAAGGTTTGTCAATAAAAAAAATCTGCAGAGATGAATCTCTGCAGATTTTTACTTATTTATCACAACAAGGATCGGATTTTTCTTCCGGCTCGGGGTCAACGGCGGCATAAGTCTGTGCACCCAATCCCGAGGTTTCGCTGAAAATCACGCTTTTCTTCACGGTGTCCACCACGTCGGTGGGGATAATCAGTTTCGCAGCTCTTCCGTTGGCGACGTTGGTCAAAGCTTCATATTTTTTCAACTCCAGCACCGTGGCGTCGATTCCGGCGTCCATCAGCGCTCGAAGTCCATCGGCTTCCGCCTTTTTGGCAAGATAAATGGCTTGAGCTTCCCCTTCGGCGCGGGCGATGCGGGCGTCTCGTTCTCCTTCCGCGGCAAGAACCATGGCACGCTTATCCCCCTCGGCACGGGTAATGGAAGCTTCTTTATGTCCTTCTGCCTGCAACAAGGTTTCCCGGCGGTCGCGCTCTGCTTTCATCTGCTTTTCCATGGCAGCCTGAATGGCGGCGGGGGGAATAATATTTTTCAATTCTACGCGTGTAATTTTGATTCCCCATTGATCGGTGGCATCATCAAGAATACTCGTCAATTTTCCGTTGATTACGTCTCTGGAAGTCAGCGTTCCGTCCAAATCCATTTCCCCGATAATGTTACGCAACGTGGTCGCGGTCAAATTGGACAGGGCGTTCACGGGATTGACAACGCCGTAAGTATACATTTTTGCATCAAAAATGCGGTAGAATACCACCGTATCAATCTGCATGGTAACGTTATCTTTTGTGATAACCGGTTGCGGCGGAGAATCCAAAACCTGTTCTTTCAACGTAACTTTTTTGGAGATGCGTTCCAGAAAAGGAATTTTCAAATGCAGTCCGGCAGACCAAGTAGTACGGTATTTTCCCAAAAACTCAATGACGTATTCCTGCGCCTGAGGAACAATACGCAGACAACTGAACACAACCACCAATACGGCGGCGATAATAAGGGTCGTAACAAATCCTTCCATAACAGATCCTCCTAAGATTTTAATGATTCGGTATGGCGCTTGATTGCCTCAAAAGTCTTGTCGCTGATATCGTGCTCGATTTTGCAAGCATCAGACGCGGCAGTTTCTTCGTCAACCCCCAAGGCAAGGAAAAAGGCGGTCAAGACTCGATGTCTTTCAAAGGTACGCTCGGCAACCATACGCCCTTCGTCGGTCAAAATCAACGAACCGTCTTCCAAAACGTTGAGGTATCCCCCTTGCTTCAAAAGTCCCACGGCACGGCTGACGCTGGGTTTACTGTAACCGATGGTTTCCACAACGTCAATGGAGCGCACTCTGCTCTGTTTTCGGGAAAGCTGCAGAATCGTTTCCAAATACATTTCCCCGGATTCCAAAAGTCTCATAATCCACCTCTTCTCTCTTACCTATATATTATAATACAAAATGAAAAAAAAATCAAGTCCCCTGTATAAATTTAAAAGGATTGCCGTTTTCACGGCAATCCTTTTACGTAACTTAATACTTCTTGCGGGTTTCGTAGGTGGTGTGGAGCAGGTGGTGAGCCTTGTGACCGCCGGCTTCGCCCAGGTAATTGGCATACAATTCCTTGACGATGGGAGATTCATGAGACTTACGGACGGCACAAGCGGCGTCCTGATTGTACAGACCTGCCGCACGCAGACCGCGGATATCCACGTTGGCGCGGGTGTAAGCGTCGTGAATGGGCTGACCGCCACCGTTGACACAACCGCCGGGGCAAGCCATGATTTCAATGAAGTGATAGTTGGCTTCGCCTGCTTTGATTTTATCCAACAGTCTGCCGGCATTGGCAGTGCCGCTGACAACGGCAACCTTAACTTCCATTCCGGCAACGTTGTAGGTAGCTTCTTTAACACCTTCCATGCCGCGAACGTCGGTGAAATCAACGGAAGCCAATTCTTTGCCTTCCAGCTTTTCAACCACGGTACGCAGAGCGGCTTCCATAACACCGCCGGAAGCACCGAAGATATGTCCTGCACCGGTAGCGATACCGAAGAGAGGATCAAATTCTTCGTCGGGAAGTTTTTCCCAAATAATACCGACCTTGCGGATCATCTTCGCCAATTCGCGGGTGGTCAGAGCGGCGTCGATGTCATTGAGACCGTCAACCTTATAACCTTCCCGGGTGCGTTCGAACTTCTTAGCGGTACAAGGCATAATGCTGACCACGAAGACGTCCTTGGGATCCCAGCCCATCTTCTCGGCGTAATACGACTTCATCAAAGCACCGTACATCCCCTGAGGAGATTTGCAGGAAGAAAGATTGGGGATAAATTCGGGATAGTAATGTTCGCAGTACTTGACCCAACCGGGAGAACAGGAAGTAATCAGAGGCAGAGCTCCGCCCTTCTGAACGCGGTTGATAAATTCCGTACCTTCTTCAATGATGGTAACGTCGGCGGCAACGTCAACGTCAACAACGGAATCAAAACCGAGGCGACGGAGAGAAGCAACCAGCTTGCCTTCCGCATTGGTGCCGATGGGTTCACCGAACTCTTCCGCAATCTGAACGCGAACGGAAGGAGCGGGCGCAACAACAACGTGCTTGGTGGGATCGGCAATCGCCTTAAATACGGCGGCGGTATCGTCCTTTTCGGTGAGAGCTGCCGTGGGGCAAACGACGGTACACTGACCGCAACCGATACAAGCAACGTCCTTCAGATCCAGATCGAAAGCGCAACCGATATGGGTGTTAAATCCGCGCTCGTTGGCACCGATAACGCCGACGCCCTGATTGTGACGGCAGACAGCGGAGCAACGACGGCAGAGGATACATTTTCCGTTATCACGAATGAGGTAGGGGTTGGTGTTTTCTAATTCGGAAGGAGTTTTTACACCCTGGAAGCGATCACAGTCTACGCCGTATTCCAGCGCCAGCTTCTGCAATTCACAGTTTTGGCTGCGGGGGCAGGAAAGGCACCGCATATCGTGATTGGACAGAATCAGTTCGAGGGTAGTCTTGCGGGATTCGATAACCTTGGGAGTGTCGGTAAAGACTTCCATACCCTCGGTAACGGGATAAACGCAGGCAGCCGCTAAAGCGCGGGCGCCCTTTACTTCACAGATACAAATGCGGCAAGCGCCGATTGCATTGATATCCTTCAAAAAGCACAGGGTCGGAATACGGACACCGGCTTTATTTGCGGCATCGAGAATGGTTGTTCCGGCAGGAACGGTAACGGGGATGCCGTTAATTTTCAGATTTACATCAGCCATTTCCACAATCCTCCTTATTTCTTAATGATGGCGTTGAACTTACAGGTTCCGATACAAGCACCGCACTTCACGCACTTATCGGTATCGATAGCAACCGCGGGCTTCTTCTTGCCGGGAGCGGTGTAATCGGTAACGTAGATAGCGCCGGCGGGGCAAGCGCGCATACACATACCGCAACCGAAGCACTTATCGGAAATGACGCTGTACTTCAGCAGGTTCTTACATACACCTGCGGGACAGGTCTTATCAACGATGTGGGCAACGTATTCATCACGGAAATACTGCAGGGTGGACAGTACGGGGTTGGGAGCCGTCTGACCGAGGCCGCACAGGGAGTTTTCCTTGATATAATAGCACAGTTCTTCCATCTTGTCCAGATCTTCCAAAGTTGCCTTACCGTCGGTGATCTTGGTCAGCATTTCCAGAAGTCGG
>JAZSJP010000124.1:0-8555 GCA_045534395.1 Eubacteriales bacterium
AACTCTCTAACAAAATTGAAACAGTTCCGTACAACCGTTAACGTCATTAGACTGTCCGACCCAGAAATTTCTGGTTCGTGTTCCGTAATTTTTTACGAGTTTACTTCTCATTGCTTTTTCCGATTTTCCAAGCCTTTCGGCCTGTTATTTCGGAATCAACAGGGTACAAAATTCACTGTTTAATTTTCAAGGTTCATCGCACCGCAAAACGTTGCCGTTTTTTTGGCGCTCGATTATTATACCACAATTTTATGGGTTTGTCAACCCCTTTTGGAAAAAAATTTTTTACGGTAAAAATCGAGCAAACCATTGATATTATCACGTTTTTTTGGCATCTTGTCGTTTTTTGCGAATCTTTTTGTGAAAAATGTTTCTTTTTCTTCTCGTTTTTGGGAAGCGCTATAGTCAAAAACACCAAAAGGAAGAGAAGGCGTCGCAAACGTTCCCCCTATTTCGATGAAGTTCGGGAAATTACATAAGTACCTTCACAGCAAAATCCCCCTATGAATATAAAATAGGTAGAAAAATCGGATTTCTTTAAAAAATCACTCAGCAAGCAGATTTAACGGTCTTCCGAAAGAGAGATGCGCATGACGGAAATAAAATTTTTTCCCGACGATTCTCCTTTTTTGGGGGAATCTTTCTTTTTTGCGTATTCCTTGGGAAAAATGCGGTAACCTATAAGCATACCGAAAAAACAGGAGCGCTTATGAAAATTGCTTTTTTTGACACCAAGCCTTACGACAAGCCGTCCTTTGACCGCTACGGAAAGGAACAAAACGTCACCTTTAAATATTTTGAAACCAAACTAAACGAAGATACCGTAGACCTTGCCCGAGGGTGCGACGGCATCTGCGTTTTCGTCAACGATACCGTCAACGCCGCGGTCATTGACCGTCTCGGAGAGCTTGGCATTTCCCTAATTGCTCTGCGGTGCGCGGGATTTAATAACGTGGATGTCAAATATGCCTTCGAAAAAGTTCACGTGCTGCGGGTTCCGTCATACTCTCCCTACGCCGTAGCGGAACACGCCATGGCGATGCTTTTGACGTCGGTTCGCAGAATTCACAAAGCGTATATCCGCACCAAGGATTTTAATTTCAGTTTGGCGGGACTAACAGGCTTTGACCTTCACGGAAAGACCGTGGGAGTTATTGGAGTCGGGCGCATCGGAAAGGTGTTTATCGAGATTTGCAAAGGTTTTGGCATGAAAATTTTAGCTTACGACCGACGGATTTCTGCGGGAGAGACGGAGGACGGCGTACAGCACGTTTCCCCCAAGGAATTGTTTGCAAAAAGCGATATTATTTCTCTGCACTGTCCCTTGACCGACGAGACCTATCACATGATCGACGCCGACGCCTTGGAGCAATGCAAGACGGGAGTTGTGATCATCAACACCTCACGGGGTGCCTTAGTGGACGCAGAAGCCTTGCTGGACGCCATTAAATCTCGCAAAGTGGGAGCGGCGTGTCTGGACGTGTACGAAGAAGAATCCGACCTGTTCTTTGAAGACAATTCCGGTCATATTTTGGAAGACGACACTTTGGCGCGTCTCATTTCCATGCCCAACGTCATCGTCACTTCCCATCAAGCCTTCCTCACGGAAGAGGCATTGGAAAACATTGCCCAGACCACCGTGGAAAACCTCGTGAGTTTTGCAAAAACAGGTAGATGCGAAAACGAACTCTGCTGGCGCGAGGGACGGGCGCGGGATTGCAAAAAAGGAACCTGTTTTTCTTGAAAAATTTCCATTTTTCCCCTTGCATTTTTGCACTTTTTATGTTATAATGAAAAAAACGCAAGATGAGGTATGTTCATGAAAATTACCCAAGACGTAAAATATATCGGCGTCGACGACCACGCCATTGATCTGTTTGAGGGGCAGTATTCCGTCCCCCACGGAATCTCCTATAATTCTTACGTCATTTTAGACGAAAAAATTGCCGTTCTGGACACCGTAGATGCAGCGTTCACCCACGAATGGTTGGACAATCTCCAAAACGTTTTGGGAAACCGCGCTCCCGATTATTTGATCATTCAGCACATGGAACCGGATCATTCGGCAAACATTGCCACCTTTGCAAAGGCGTATCCAAAGGCGGCTATCGTATCTTCCGCAAAGGCCTTTGCCATGATGAACCAATTTTTCGGAACGGATTTTTCGGAGCGGAAGATGGTGGTGGGAGAAGGGGATACCTTGTCTTTGGGCAAGCACCAACTGACCTTCGTTACGGCTCCCATGGTGCATTGGCCGGAAGTCATCGTCACCTACGACAGCACCGATAAAATTCTCTTTTCCGCCGACGGATTCGGCAAATTCGGCGCCTTGGATCACGAAGAAGATTGGGCAGACGAAGCACGCCGTTATTTTATCGGCATCGTAGGAAAATACGGCGCTCAGGTACAGGCACTTCTGAAAAAGGCGGCGGGGTTGGATATTTCCGTTATCTGCCCCTTGCACGGACCGGTTCTGACGGAACATTTGGAATATTATTTGAATCTTTACAATACTTGGTCTGCTTATCAGCCGGAAGAGGAAGGCATTGTCCTTGCCTACACTTCCGTGTACGGGAATACCAAAAAAGCGGTTCTTCTGTTGGAAGAAAAGCTGAAATCCAACGGTTGTCCCAAGGTGATCTTGCACGACCTTGCCCGGTGTGATATGGCAGAAGCCGTTGCCGATGCCTTCCGGTACAGTAAGACCGTCCTTGCCACAACCACCTACAACGCGGAAATCTTCCCCCATATGCGGGAATTTATCAATCATCTTACCGAACGGAATTTCAGCAACCGCACCGTTGCTTTTGTGGAAAACGGAAGCTGGGCACCTTTGGCGGCGAAAGTAATGAAGGATCTTTTGGCGAAATGCAAGAACCTCACCTTCCCCGAAACCACCGTGCGGATTCTGTCGGCCTTAAATGAAGACAGTATGGCGCAGTTGGATTCTTTGTCGGAAGAATTATGTCGGGAATATTTGGCGCAACAAGATTCCACCGCCAACAAAAACGATCTGACGGCATTGTTCCATTTGGAATACGGTCTCTACGTGGTGACCACCAACGACGGAAAAAAGGACAACGGACTCATCGTCAACACCGTCACCCAGGTAACCAATACCCCCAACCGCGTTGCCGTCACCGTCAACAAAGAAAACTATTCCCATCACGTCATTCGACAGACGGGAAAAATGAACGTCAATTGCCTGACCGTCGACGCTCCTTTCTCCGTATTTGAAGTTTTCGGATTTCAAAGCGGACGCAACGTGGATAAATTTGCCGAATGCACTCCGCTGCGCTCCGATAACGGTCTGGTCTTTTTGCCCCGCTATATCAACGCTTTTCTGTCCCTTCAAGTAGAGCAGTACGTGGATCTGGGAACCCACGGGATGTTTATCTGTTCCGTGACCGAAGCGAGGGTTTTGTCCGATCGGGAAAGCATGAGTTATTCGTATTATCACGAAAACGTCAAGCCCAAGCCCAAAACCGACGGCAAAAAAGGATTTGTCTGTAAGATCTGCGGCTACGTTTACGAGGGGGACACCCTTCCTGCGGACTTTATTTGTCCTTTGTGTAAACACGGCGTTGCGGATTTTGAAGAAATAAAAGAATAACGAGGTATACGATATGAATGAAAAAGTTCACGCATTGCTCAATCAACAGATTAACAAGGAATTCTATTCCGCCTATCTGTATTTGGATTTCTCCAATTATTTCAAGGCGGCGGGTCTGGACGGCTTTGCCAATTGGTATCTGATCCAAGCCCAAGAAGAGCGGGATCACGCCATGCTGTTCTACACCTATCTGCAAAACGAGAATATGGACGTAACTCTGGACGCCATTGCAAAGCCTGACAAGACGCTGGACAGCCATATGGCAGTTTTGCAAGCGGGATTGGAGCACGAAAAATACGTAACCTCTCTCATTAACGACATTTACGGAGCCGCCTACGACGTGCGGGATTTCCGTACCATGCAGTTTTTGGATTGGTTCGTCAAAGAACAGGGCGAGGAAGAGACCAACGCCAACGATCTCATTTCCAAAATGGAATTGTTCGGATCGGATCCCAAAGGGCTTTACCTGTTGAATCAGGAATTGGCGGCAAGAGTGTATTCCGCACCGTCTTTGGTGTTATAATATCAGGAGGTTTTTCTATGAAAAAGTATGTATGTGACGTTTGCGGCTGGACCTACGACGAAGCCGTAGGAGATCCGGAAAACGGCATTGCTCCCGGCACGAAGTTTGAGGATTTGGGCGAAGATTTCGTCTGCCCTCTCTGCGGCGTGGGAAAAGACCAATTCAGCGAAGAATAAAACGTGTTATCCGCCCCGAAGTTTCGGGGCGGAACATTTTGTTACATTTTTCGCGGTATCTTGCATTTTTTTTCATTCCATGATATAATAAAAGTATCAATCGTGGAGGTATATCTTATGGCCATGGGATACCACGCAAAAGACTATTCCTTTGTACCGACAGCCCTTGAATTTGAAACGAAAGACGCCCGTCTGCAAGAGATGTTTGACAAAGGAGAGGCGTTTCTTCGAGGCAACGAAATAACCTATCAAGATAAACGGGTCATCAAAGAAGGCGCCGTCTACAACAACATTTGGTTGGAAACCCAACCCATGGGCGGCGAAATGTACGCAAAGCGTAACGTGGAAGTCGGATTAAACAACGTTCTGTACTTTATGCTGTATCAACGGCAGGACGGCAGACTTCCGGGCATGATCTCAAACGTGGAAAAAAAGGGGATCGTTGCCCATTACAATTGGATGCAAGGATATTATTTTGCCCAACCCGCCTTGAAACTTTGGTATCTCATAGGAAAAGACACGGGATATTTACAAAAGCTGTATCGCACCCTGAAAGAATTTGACGCCTACCTCTGGGCAGTTCGGGACAGCGACGGCGACGGCTGTCTGGAAACCTGGTGCGTATGGGATACGGGAGAAGACAACTGCACCCGCTTCACGGAATTGGGCGCCCCCAACGGCCCTTTCGGCGGAGAAACACCCCCGAAGGGAATTGGAAAATTGCCCTACGAATCCATGGAATACATGGCGTATTCCTACGCAAATCGGGACGTGCTTTGCAAAGTCTCTTCCCTACTGAACAACGGAGATGCGGCATTGTGGAGAGAAAAGGCGGAAGAGATCCGCAAAAAAGTTGCGGAATACCTGTGGATCGACGAAAAACACGCCTGCTACGACCGCGATTGCAACAACGAATTTTTGGATTGCCTGACCCATATCAATTTTCGGTGTATGTATCACGGATTGTTCTCTCAAAAAATGGCAGACGATTTTCTGTATTACCATTTGTTCAATCCTGAAGAATTTTGGACGCCCTATCCCCTCACGGCAATTGCCATCAACGACCCGATGTTTTACAATCACCCCCACAACAATTGGTCTGGTCCCTGCCAAGGACTGATTTATCAGCGTTCCATTGACGCACTGCACAATTACGGTCACTACGCGGAAGCCTTGCAAGTGGGACGCAAATTATTGGAATTGATCTGCAAAACCGGTGTTTTTTATCAACAATACGATCCCTTCACGGGAGAACCGGGAGACAGCAGAGACGGATACGGTCCCATCATTTTTGCCTTTACGGAATATATTTCCTTCCTTTGGGGCGTTAATATTTCCATGGACGAAGTTTCTTGGTCGAACGCCGTCGGCGGAGCCGATTCCCAATACACCCAAACCATGTTCGGCAAGAAATACGCCCTGACCCGCAGAGATGGTCAAGCAACGGCGTCCGTAGACGGCAAAGTGATCTTCTCCCTTCCCGAAGGAATGCGCGTTATTACCGACACGCAAGGAAATTTCCTGCGGGCAATTTGCATTGATATCATTGAAAAAGCGACCCTTACGATGGACGGGAAGACCTTTAACGTCTCTCCCCTTCCCAACGAGGTCTATGCCTTGGAAAACGACGATTTGACAAAAATCGGCGGTGCAAAATACTTTGAACCGGGCAAGATTCCAAGAAAGAATTAGGAATAACGGAAGTTCAAAAGGCTCACACTGTGCGTCTTGAAGTCTTTTGAAAACAGTCATCAAGAACACTCCCCCCGCCACACTTGACAATTCCCAAGAAATATTATATAATGTAAGGTAGCACACATATACGACATTTTCTTTAGGAGAAAACATGGGATTATTTACCAAAGACATCGGAATCGACTTGGGCACCGCCACGGTTCTGATCTACGTAAAAGGAAAAGGCATCGTTCTCAGAGAACCTTCGGTAGTCTCCCTCGATCGAGACACGGGCAGAGTGCTGAAGGTGGGACAGGAAGCCTTGGATATGTTGGGACGCACTCCCGATAATATCGTCACCCTCCGCCCTTTGCAGGACGGAGTCATTTCCGATTACGAAACCACGGAAAAGATACTGAAATATTTTATCCGAAAAGCCAACGGCCGTTCCCTGACAAAACCAAACGTCATCGTTTGCGTACCTTCCCGCATCAATGAAGTGGAAGAACGCGCCGTAAGAGACGCTACCCGTTACGCGGGTGCTCGTTGGGTGGAGTTGATCGAAGAACCCATGGCAGCGGCATTGGGAGCCGGAATCGACATTTCCAAGCCTCGAGGCGTCATGGTCATTGATATCGGGGGCGGAACTGCAGACGTTGCGGTGATTTCCCTCAACGACGTGGTGGTCTCCGAATCGGTCAAATGCGGCGGCGATAAATTTGACGACGCTATCGTGCGTTACGTCCGAAAACAATATAACGTCATTATCGGTCAACGGACCGCGGAAGATATTAAGATCAAAATCGGATGCCTCTCTCCCCGTCCCGAAAAATTGACCATGACCGTTCGCGGCCGTTGCGTCGCTTCGGGATTACCCAAGGAAATTACCATTTCTTCTCCCGAAGTTATGGCGGCATTATTGGAACCGGCAAAGAGCATTGTGGAAGCGGTTCACGACGTGTTGGCAAAAACCGCACCGGAATTGATTTCGGACATTGCGGAAAGCGGCATCAGCCTCACGGGAGGCGGCGGATTGATCTATGGCTTTGACCAAATGATCTCTTCCCGCATCGGTATTCCCGTCCATACGGAAGAAGACGCCGTCTGTTGCGTGGTAAAAGGCACGGGCATTGCTCTGGAACGCATTGATTCCCTGCGGGACGCAAAGGTCAACTTCCCCGAAAAGCGGTTTTTATAATAATTTGGAGAAAAACGAAAAACATGAACAAAAACATTCTCATCGGTCAATCGGGCGGTCCTACTGCCGCCATTAACGCCACCCTTTCGGGCGTTATTAAGGGATGCAGAAAACTCTTTCCCGCCGCAGTCTGCTACGGGGCTAAAAACGGCGTGAAGGGAATTTTAACGGAAGATCTTCGTTCCCTCAACGAGGCAGTTGCCTCGGAAGAAGATTTTTTCGCCTTGGAAACCACCCCCGCCGCCGCCTTGGGATCTTGCCGAGTCAAGTTGCCTAAAGATCTTTCCGATCCCATGTACGACACCATCTTTTCGGTTTTTGACAAATATCAGATCGGATACTTTTTCTATATCGGCGGAAACGATTCCATGGACACCGTGGACAAACTTTCCCGCAAGGCCTCTCAATTAGGTTACGACATTCGCATCATCGGGGTTCCCAAAACCATTGACAACGACCTTCCTTTTACCGATCATACTCCCGGCTTTGGATCTGCGGCAAAATTCGTGGCAACCTGCGTACAGGAAATTGCTTGCGACTGCGCCGTTTATTCCGATCCGTCGGTCACCATCGTGGAGATCATGGGCAGAGATGCAGGCTGGCTGACTGCCGCCGCAGGACTTCCCCGTCTGTACGGAGAAGATTGTGCCGACTTGATTTATCTGCCGGAAGTTGACTTTGACAGCAACCGCTTTTTGGACGACATTCGTCGTAAATTCCAAGAGAAAACCACCTTGGTGGTAGCGGTTTCCGAAGGAATTCACACCGCAGACGGCACCTTGTACGGTGCCGACCCCACGGGCAAAAAGGACGTCTTTGGACACACTCAGCTTTCCGGTGCCGCCCAACGGCTCTGTCAATTGGTAAAAGAAGAATTGCGGTGTAAATCCCGTGCCATTGAATTGAACGTGCCTCAGCGTTGCTCCGCCCATTGTCTTTCGGCAACGGACATTTCAGAAGCGATTGAATTGGGCAAAGCCGCCGTTCAATGCGCCGCCGACGGCAACACGGGTCTGATGATGACTTATCAGCGGATTTCGGGCGAGGGCTACGCCGTCACCTTCGGATCCGTTCCCGTACAGGACACGGCAAACAAAACCAAGTACGTTCCCGTGGAACAAATTGTCGAGGGCGGACACGACGTTTCCGACGAACTCTTGAAAGAGTTGGCACCCCTCATTGAAGGTGAAGTGGAGATTCCTCGCAAAAACGGTCTCCCCCGCCACTTTAAAATTTAACCGAACAAAGTCAAAACCCGCTGAAAATCTCAGCGGGTTTTTCCTATATAAACTGTTTATTTTTTCTTGGGTTTTTTGATGCGGTTGAGTTGGCGATTCATTTTCAGAAGTTCTTCCTTGGTAAACTTAATGT
>JAZSJP010000168.1:0-1595 GCA_045534395.1 Eubacteriales bacterium
CCATGTAATGGGTGGTTAAAATAATGGTCGTATTCCCTTTTAAGTCGCGAATCAGATTCCACAGGTCGCTGCGGGCAAGGACGTCCAAGCCAAGGGTCGGTTCGTCCAAAAAGAGAATCTCCGGCTCGCTGATAAGCGCCATGGCGATGCTCAGGCGCCGTTGCCAGCCGCCCGACAATTTCCCTGCCTTTTTCTTGCGCACCGATTCCAAACCCAACTGCTGAATCAGTTCTGCCGTTTTTGTTTCTCTTTTTTCTTTGGAAAATCCGTGAACGCCGCAGATGAGCGCCAAATTTTCTTCCGCCGAAAGCCCGGGCGCCACGGCAGTTTCTTGAGGAGATACGGCAATGAGGGATTTGACGGCAGAACCGTCTTTACAAATACTTTTCCCCATTAAAAATGCGTCCCCTTCCGAGGGGCGGGTCAGGCAGGAGAGCATCTTGACGGTGGTGGTCTTTCCCGCGCCGTTGACGCCCAACAGGGAAAACAACTCGCCGCGCTTTACCGAAAGATTTAATTTCTCCACGGCGGTGACGTCTTTGTATCGCTTGGTCAAATTTTCTGTGCGAATTGCGTCCATCGCTTACTCCTTTCCGTATTGCTTACGCAGTCCTTGGTAGGAATCCGTAAGCATTTTGCTGATCAATTCCCAATTTAAGTCGAGAAAATCCGTGGCGTGCATTACGGCAATGCCGTGTACCGTTGCCCACATTTCCAGATGGAAAAGTTTTCCCGTTTCTGCGTCCAATCCCGTGTTGTTGTGTACCAGGGTCTCCATGTCGGCGGTAAGTTGGGACGTGGGGGCAACGGTCTCGCCGATACGGTTGCGCATATACAGCAGTTTAAACAGTTCCTTTTCTTCCTTTGCGAAGCGGATATACGCCATGCCGCTTGCCTTGTAGGGAGGAAATTCCCCGCTCTCTACTTCTTTTTGAATATATTTCCGGCACAAAAAATCAGCCTGTTCCACCATGGCAAGGCGCAGGTCTGCCATGGAGTCAAAATTGGAAAAAATCGGTTGCGTGGAGCAATTCAAAAGAGATGCTAAGGTTCGGGCGTTGACGGCGTCGGCACCTTGGTTTCGCACCAATTCCACGGCGGCTTTCAAAATTTCTTCTTTGGTTACTTTTGTTTTCGGTGGCATAAAAATCTCCATAAACAACAATTGTTATATATCATATGCTATTTTACCACAAAAGGGGAAGAAAGTCAAGGGGTGTTGCAAAAGTTTCAAAAACAAAAGCAACCCTTGACACGGGGGCAAAAAAATGATATACTTATATGTATATAAGTATCTTTGAAAGAGAGGGAGTTCTATGCCGAGAAAAGAAGCGTTGATTACCGAAATGGTTTCGCATTTTTTCGTAGATTTGGCGTGCTTCTTTCTGTTGGCGGGAAATTTTGCAAAAACCGCCCAGACTACGGTGTTGGTGGGTGCGGGATATTTGATTTTTCTACTGCTATCCTTCGGACTTCGTCCCTTCGTGGGCATCGTTTTGGACGAAATGCCCCGGCTTCATTCCCAAGCCGTGGGGTGTCTGTTGGTGGGATTTGCTTGTCTTTTGCCTTCCTCTTGGAAGTCGGAGGCCAAGCGG
>JAZSJP010000144.1:0-6830 GCA_045534395.1 Eubacteriales bacterium
CTACGATCCGTCTTATGTTCCAACCATTGCTCTTACTGTGTCATTCCCTCGGTGCGGGGAGAATTTATGCCTCGCTCTTACGAGTCGGTCATGGAAGAGGCGCACAAACTTGCCGCGGGCGGTGCCGTAGAAATCAATCTCATTGCGCAGGACACGACAAAACACCCGGATCTGTGCCGTTTTATCCGCGATATTGCAAAAATTGACACGGTGCGCTGGATTCGGATCCTTTATTGCAGGCCCGAAGAGATTTCCGACGAATTATTGCAGACCATGGCAAACGTGGAAAAATGCGTTCCCTACATTGACGTTCCCTTGCAACACGCTTCGGGGCGGATTCTGAAAAAAATGAACCGCACGGGAAACCACGAATCTCTGACGCAGTTAATTTCCCACATTCGGGAAATTCTGCCGAAATGCAGTATCCGAACCACCTTTATTACGGGATTCCCCACGGAAGGTCAAGAAGATTTTGAGATTCTGTGTAATTTTGTGAAAACAAACCGATTTGCTAATTTGGGCGTGTTTCCCTATTCCCGTGAAGAAGGAACCCCTGCGGGAAGAATGCGGGGACAGATCGACGACGGCGTCAAACAACGCAGAGCCGATTTGATTATGGAGATCCAGCACGACCTGTTGGAAGAGATCAATCAACCGCTGATCGGAGAAACGGTGGAAGTTCTTTGCGAAGAACGGCGCCAAGACGGCAGTTACGTCGGAAGAGCCTATTTCCAAGCCCCTGAGGTAGACGGTCAGGTAATCTTTTCTTCCGAGACGGACGTAATTCCCGGAACCTTCGTACCGGTTCTGCTGAAGCGCTACGACGAATATGATTTTTATGGAACGACAGCGTTCCCACAGGAGTAACGATATGCAAAGAAAAGACATTCCAAACGCCATCTGCTGGTTTCGAATTGCTTTGATTCCCTTGGTGTTGTTCTTTTTAATTGAGAGCAATCTGAACGGCTGGATCACTCATTCCCGAAGCATATTGATTTCCGGAATTTTATATGGTATCGCCATGATTTCCGACGCCGTTGACGGAAAGATTGCCCGAAAGTACAATTACATTTCCGACTTAGGTAAATTTTTAGACCCCATTGCGGATAAAATGTTGGTATTGAGCGTCTGCATTGCCTTTGCAGGGATCGGCGCCTTCGGACATATTATGCTGATCTCGGTTATTGCCATATTGTTGCGGGAATTGATGATCTCGGGACTTCGCCTTTCTGCGGCGTCTCACGGAGTTGTGGTAGCGGCGAATTGGTGGGGCAAAATCAAGACCATTATTCAAGGCATTTCCATCGGCGTTACGTATCTGTTTTTGTTTTTGGATTCTATCGCAGTCTGCAACCCTTATATCCCTTGGTATTTCCTGCTGATTCCAGAAATTCTTTTTGCAATCAACGCCCTTTACGCGTGGATCTCCGCAATTCCTTATATTAAGGCGTGCGCGCCGTATTTGAAAGGCTGATGCCTCATGTTTAAAAACCTACGCTACGATATTCAAGCCATTCGGGAGCGCGATCCTGCTGCTCGTTCCAATGCAGAGGTTTTTTTCTGCTATCCGGGACTGCACGTAGTGATTTATCACCGCATTGCTAGTTATTTTTACCGTCACGGACATAAACTTCTTGCCCGCATGATCTCTCAACACGCCCGCAAGCGCACGGGAATTGAAATTCACCCGGCTGCTAAAATCGGACGGGGACTTCTCATCGACCACGGTATGGGGGTCGTGATCGGAGAAACGGCGGAGATCGGGGATAACTGCACCATCTATCACGGAGTGACTTTGGGCGGTACGGGAAAAGAATCGGGCAAACGCCACCCCACCATCGGGAACAACGTGTTTATCGGCGCCCATTCCCAACTCTTAGGTTCCTTCACCGTGGGAGACAACAGTAAAATTGCCGCCGGTTCCGTGGTTCTGTGCGACATACCCCCCAACAGCACCGCCGTGGGTTCCCCCGCACGCATTGTGAAGCGTGACGGCGTGCGCATGGATAACTTTGACAACGTTCACATTCCCGACCCGATCTCCCAGGAACTCTGCAAACTGCGGATTCAGTTGGAGCATTTGGCGAAGGATTGTGCCGATATAAAAAACCGAGAGAGCAACACACAGGAGACCGAATAATATGCTGAAACTCTATAATTCCCTGACGAATCGGGTAGAAGAATTCAAACCCGCCGACAACACCGTACGCATTTACGCTTGCGGACCTACGGTATATAACTATTTCCACGTAGGTAACGGCAGATCCTTCATGATGTTCGATACCCTGCGCCGGTATCTTGAATTCAAGGGTTACGACGTAAAATACGTTCAGAATTTTACCGACGTTGACGACAAAATGATTAAGCGCGCCAACGAAGAAAATATTACCGTGGAACAGGTTGCGGAAAAATATATCAACGAATATTTCACCGATGCCGACGGTTTGAATATCAAACGCGCAACGGTGCACCCGAGAGCTACCGAAAACATCGACAAAATCATCGAATTGGTCTCTTCCCTTATTGAAAAAGGCCACGCCTACGAAAGCAACGGAGACGTTTATTTTCGGGTGCGCAGTTTTCCCGAATACGGGAAGAGCCTGTTGAAGCAATCCATTGAGGACTTGGCGTCGGGTGCTCGCATTGACGTCAGCGAAATTAAAGAAGATCCCCTGGATTTTGCTCTGTGGAAGGCGTCGAAACCCGGAGAGCCTCATTGGACGTCTCCTTGGGGAGAAGGTCGTCCCGGCTGGCACATTGAATGCAGTGCCATGGCAAAACGCTATTTGGGAGATACCATTGACATTCACTGCGGCGGACACGATTTGAAGTTCCCTCACCACGAAAATGAAATTGCCCAATCTCAATGCGCCAACGGTTGCACCTTTGCAAAATCTTGGTTCCACATCGGATTCGTCAACGTCAACAATGAAAAAATGAGCAAATCCAAGAACAATTTCTTTACGGTTCGTGATTTGTCCGAGGTTTACGGTTATTTGCCCTTGCGTTATTTTGCCGTATCTGCGCATTATCGCATGCCCATCAACTACGAGCCGGGCATTATCGAGCAGGCAAAGGCGTCTTTGGAACGCATCAACAACTGCCTTACCAATCTGAAATTCCTTGCAAAGAATGCTGCCGAGGGTGAAATTTCCGCGGAAGCTCAGGCTTATTTGGATTCCTTCCGGGTATATCGGGATAAGTTCGAAGAAGCCATGGACGACGATTTGAATACCGCCAACGCCTTGACGGCAATTTTCGATTTGATTAAGCAGATCAACGTCACCGCAAAAGAAGGACAGGTCAAGGCGGTTTATCAGGAATTGATTTACAAAGTGGAAGAATTGATCGACGTTTTGGGACTTCTTGCCAAGGAAGAAGCCGGAGAAGACGATGCCGCCATTGACGCTCTCATTGAAGAGCGCACCGCCGCACGGAAAGCCAAGGATTGGGCAAAAGCCGATGCCATTCGGGATCAACTGACGGAGATGGGAATTATTTTGGAAGATACTCCTGCGGGAATTCGCTGGAAGAGAGCCGAAAAGTAAGATAAAAAATATGATTGACGTTTTGAACAGTCCCGTAACGGTGTTGCGGGGAATCGGACAAAAACGTGCCGAACTGCTGAAAAAACTGAATATCGTTACCTGTGCGGATCTGATTCGATTCTTTCCGCGTGGGTACTTGGATATGTCTGAGGTGAATTCCATTGACAAATTAGTCAACGGGCAGACCGCCACGGTGGTGGCAAAAGTCAGCTCGGACATCTCCAAGCGGGTGGGGAAGCGTGTGACTCGCTTCCTCTTTTCCGTGTCCGATGCCAAGGGGAATTCGGTATACGTGACTCTTTACAACCAAACGTATTTGGCAGAGCGCTTACACCCGGGAATGACGATATTGTTGCACGGTCCCGTGAAGGTAACGGGAATTGTAAGGGAAATGGAATCCCCCAAAATCAAAACAGAAGCAACCCCGGATATTGAGCCCATTTATCCCCTGACCGAAGGGGTAACGCAAGCGTCCCTTGCCCGAAATATTGCTACGGCATTACAGGCTTGCAACGCGCAGTTAAAGGAAATGCTGTTGCCGGAAATTCGAGAATCCTGTGGGCTTCCGGAGATTCATGAAGCTTTTCGTGCCATTCATTTTCCCAAAACGATGGAAGAGGCGGAGCGCGCCAAAAATCGCTTTATTTTTGAAGAATTATTTTTGTTTACCGTAGGTGTCCGAATCTTGAAATTGCGGGTACGGAAATTAGATGCGCCGCAATTAAAACCGGCAGACCTGACCCCCTTTTTAAGCCGAATCCCCTACTCCCTGACCGAGGCGCAAAAAAGGGTCATCAAAGAGTGCTTTGACGGAATTCGCAAACCCTATCCCATGTCACGCTTGATTCAGGGAGACGTAGGAAGCGGAAAAACCGTTATTGCCGCCGCCGTCGCCTATCTTGCCGCCCGAAACGGAATGCAATCGGCGTTGATGGTACCTACGGAAATTTTGGCGATGCAGCATTACGAATCCCTTTCCGCGTTGCTGACCCCTTGCGGCGTTCGGGTAGAATTGCTGACGGGCTCCATGCGTGCCACGGAAAAACGGGATTTACTCCTTCGTTTGGAAGGGGGACAGACCGACCTCGTCATCGGAACTCACGCACTGATTCAAAAGAGCGTGAAGTTTAAGAGCCTTGCCGTTGCCATTGCCGACGAACAACACCGTTTCGGCGTCCAACAACGGGCGGCGATGCAAGAAAAAGGGAAAAATCCTCACATGGTATTCCTTTCTGCCACGCCCATTCCCCGTTCTTTGGCATTGGTCTTATACGGAGATTTGGACATTTCCCTGTTGGACGAGCTGCCTCCGGGACGGATTCCCGTGGCGACCCGAAAAGTGGGGACGGAGATGGAAGAGAGAATGTACCGCTACGTCAGAGAAAAAGCCCTTTTGGGAGAACAAGCCTACGTAGTCTGCCCTGCCGTAGAAGGAAGCGACGAAATGAAAAGCGCGGTGGAATTCTCTCAAAAGCTTTCGGAAACTCATTTGCAGGGTATTTCCGTAGCGTGCCTGCACGGACGCATGAAAAGTGAGGAAAAGGAAAAAATATTATCCGACTTTTTGAATAATAAAATCTCGGTTTTGGTGTCTACTACCGTCATTGAGGTGGGGGTTAACGTTCCCAACGCCACTACCATGATCATTGAAAACGCAGAGCGCTTCGGGCTCTCCCAATTACATCAGCTTCGGGGACGGGTAGGACGGGGCAAAAAAGAATCTTACTGTTTTGTGGTATCCGACGACACCAACGAAGACACCCTTCAGCGTCTTACCGCCTTTTGCAAGACCAATGACGGCTTTGAAATCAGCCGAAAGGATCTGGAATTGCGGGGTCCGGGGGACTTTTTAGGCAATCGCCAACATGGTCTACCCCCCTTTAAGATTGCAGATCTGACGCGAGATATGAAAATTTTGGAACAGGTGTCTCGGGTTGCGGATCGGTTGTTTGAGGATCCGTCATGGTTTATTTTGCCGGAAAATCGGGCGTTGTTCATTGCATCTTCGGAAATGCTTCGCTCGGCTATGTTACAATAATTACAAGATTGTGACATTTTAAAGGAAAACTTCTCCAATCTCTTGACAAAGGAAGAAAAAAGTGGTACAGTATATACGTTAGCACTCCCAAACAGCGAGTGCTAAAATCACGAAGACGGGAGGGCGCTCTATGGAATTGGACGGACGAAAGCGATTGATTTTATCGGCAATCATCTCCGCGTACATTGAAACCGGGGAACCGGTAGGTTCCAAAACCCTCTTGGTTCGGGAAAATTTAGGGGTCTCCCCCGCCACGGTTCGCAACGAAATGTCGGAGCTGGAGCGATTGGGATATTTAAAAAAGACCCACACTTCTTCGGGGCGGATCCCTTCCAATTTAGGGTACCGCTTCTACGTAAGATCTCTGACCCCATATCGGTTGACCCCAAAAGAGCGGAAAAGTCTGAACGATCCTTTTGAGACCAGCGTCGGATTGGAAGAGGTATTGGAAGCTTCCACGCGGAAATTGGCGGCTTTTTCCGGTTGTACCGTCTTTGGAGTTTCTCCGAATTCCCCCGACGGCATTTATCAATTTGAAGTACTTCCTGCGGGAAAACGGATTTTTACCATTATGGTGATTTCTTCCGGCGGTTCGGTAAAAAATTACTTTTATCGGGCAACGGAAGACGTATCTGCGGAAGACGCCGCAATTCTGACGAAAATCATCAACACTTCCCTTTCGGGATTTCCCATTGACCGCATCGGAACGGTGCGCATGATTCTCTTGGAACATGAGATCAAG
Source organism: Eubacteriales bacterium (assembly GCA_045534395.1). GTDB lineage: Bacteria > Bacillota > Clostridia > Oscillospirales > UBA644 > RGIG995. The sequence goes on from JAZSJP010000144.1 coordinate 6,329, forward strand.
ACCCATTGCCCGAAACACGCGCAAATCGTGGAAACGGTAAAGAAGATCCTTCAAGGGGTGGGAGATTACGAATTGCACGTGGGCGGAACGGAAAATCTTTTGAGCTATCCGGAATTTTCCGACATTGAAACGGCGCGGGGATTTCTCGGAATGCTCGCCACAAGGGAACAAATCTTAGAAGTTCTTTTGGCAAACCGCCCTGCCGACGAAATTGAAATACGCATCGGCACCGAAAACGGACTGTTTAACAGTCCTCACGCAAGTTTGATTACCCTGTTTTGTAATAAAAAGGTTCCCGTCACTTTAGGAATTATGGGACCGACACGCATGGATTACGCACGCACGCTTGCAGGGTGTAACCACGTGCTCTCTCATTTAAAAACCTTTATTGAACAGGAATACTGAGAAAGGACATGGACATGAAAGATAAAAAGAAACAAACTCCCGTCAACGACGCCGAAGAAACCGCAGAAACCGTCGAAGCCGAAGTTGCGGAAGAACC
>JAZSJP010000133.1:0-2447 GCA_045534395.1 Eubacteriales bacterium
ATGGGATATTTCGGTTCTGCTTATTCCATTTATAATTTTCTGTTGGCGTTGGCAACCGCCGGAATCCCCACGGGAATTTCCACTATGGTGGCCCGCTCCATTGCCAAAGGAAAGTATAAGGATATTTCCGCTCTTTTGAAAATTGCCGCTTCGATCTTCGTGGCATTGGGTGGCGGTTTATCCCTTTTGGGCATGATCTTTTCCCGGCAGTTGGCGGTTCTGATGAATTCCGAAGACGCTTTTTGGTGCGTTTTTACTATTATGCCGGCGGTTTTCTTTATTACTGCCGTTGCTATCTTCCGGGGATTCTTCCAAGGGCATAATAATATGATGCCCACCGCTCTTTCCAATGTCATTGAAGCAACCTTTAAATTGGTTGCCGGCTACGGGATTGCGTTAATCCTTCACTTGCAGGGGTACTCCGCTCCCGTGGTGGTGGGTGGTGCTATGGCGGGAGTTACGTTGGGTACGGTGGTCTCTGCGGTCTTTATGCTCTTCCGTTATCTGTTGCGGGGAGACGCCTATCGTCTTTCGAAGGAAGACGCGAACACCGAGGTTCCCACGTCTAAAAAAGTCCTGACCAAGGAATTTCTTTCTATAACCTTTCCCATTATGATTTCTTCGGTCACTTCGAACCTGATGAACGCTCTCGACGCGTTTTTTGTGGTTAACCGCATGAAATTATATTTGGATATTTCCCAAGCCAACGTGCGTTGGGGATGTTACGGCAGTATGGTTCTACCCATATATAATCTGCCGTCCTTTTTGATTACTTCCATCGGCACCAGCTTGGTTCCGTCCATTTCCATGGCGTATGCCCGCAACGATAAAGACGGAATCAAAACCACCCTCGATCGGGCGCTAAAGTATGCGTCGATCTTAGCCTTTGGGTGCGGATTTGGACTGAGTGCCCTTTCGGAAAGTGCCGTCCGTCTCTTTTACGGATCCCAATCCGAGGCAAATATTCAAATCGCCGCAAATCTTTTGTCCATTATTTCCATCGCCTTGGTGTCGGTTGGAATCACTAACGTCACCGCCTCGATTTTGCAGTCCGTGGGTAAGGCTCACATGTCCGTGGTGTCGGTTGCCGTGGGGTCTTTTATTAAAACAGTGACCACGTTTATCATGGTTTCGCTTCCCCAAATTAATATCTACGGAGCACCTCTTTCTACCAATATTGCATACCCTATCGTGCTTCTGATGAACCTGTTTTTTATCCGAAAATACCTTGGTTATGCGCCGAAAATTCTCGACGTTTTCTTAAAACCCTTGGTCTGTTCTGTGGGTTGCTTCGGAGCTGTCCGATTGATGATTCTTGCATTGGGAGATTTCGCCACTGCGCGATGGGCAATTTTTCCCGAAATTTTGGCAGGAATCGTTGTCTATGTTGCACTAATTTTGTGCCTAAAACTTGTTACAATTTGTGAAATACGGAAAATTTTTAAAAAATCTTAACAAGCCTCTTGCAAAATGCGGAAAAATAGTGTAAAATAGTTATAGTCCCGGTTTTCTTTGCAACCTTGCGCAAAACCGGGTTTCAATCCGCGTAGCATCTGCGGATTTTTTATCTTGTAAGTTCATACCCGAAGAGGGGAACTAAAATAAATTTTTTCTTAAAGGAGAAAAGAAAATGAATAAGTTTGAACTGATCTCTGCTGTCGCAGAAAAATTGGACGTTTCCAAGAAGGACGCCGCTGCTTATCTGGAATGCGTTCTGGACACCATCACCGAAACCCTGAAAGCCGGCGACAAGGTTCAGCTGGTTGGATTCGGTAACTTCGATGTTCGTGAAAGAGCCGAAAGAGAAGGCCGCAACCCTCAGAAGCCCGAAGAAACCATTAAGATCCCCGCTACCAAAGTTCCCGTTTTCAAGGCCGGCCGTATTCTGAAAGACGCTGTAAAATAAGAAATGCGACTTGACAAATATCTGAAGGTGTCCCGTCTGATTAAGCGCAGAACAGTAGCGAGCGACGCTTGCTCCGCATCTCGCGTCTGCGTCAACGGTAAGGTTGCAAAACCTTCCCATGACGTGAAGGTCGGCGATATTCTTGAGATATCTCTCGGCAATGCGCCTCTTAAAGTTGAGGTGGTTCGTATTACGGAACATTCTCAAAAGGCAGATGCCGATTCTATGTATCGAGTCATAGAATAATCCTCTTCCTCATATCCTTGAGTGAGGAGTGATTTGCTTGACCAATACGCAAAATCTGGTTCTTCAAAACCGCGCTTCCCTTTCTGTTACCGGGGTGTCGGAGGTTTGCGGTTTTGACGAGACCCGTGTTTCCGTGGTGACAGTGCTGGGGGACCTTTTGATACAGGGGAAAAACCTTCGCATCTCCCGCCTGTCCCTTGACGTCGGAGAAGTCGATGTTGAGGGAACGGTGGATCGCCTGGAATATACTAAGTTAAAACGAAAAAAAGAATCGTTCCTCGCTCGCGTTTTTAAG
>JAZSJP010000156.1:0-5741 GCA_045534395.1 Eubacteriales bacterium
TGCCATCAAGGGACTGAGGGGAGACCTGCCCGAATTGTCACGAAGATTTGCCAAAGCCGTGGTCTTCGGCGCCCGAGGGAATTCCGGGGTCATTACCTCGCAATTTTTCAAAGGCTTTTCCGAAACCTTGTACTCCACGGCGGAAGCAGACTGCACTACCCTTGCCAACGCCTTGCAGGCAGGCGTGGATTGCGCCTACAAAGCCGTGGCGCACCCGGTGGAAGGCACCATTCTCACGGTATTGCGTCAGGCATCGGAACAGGTAACGAAGGCCTTGGAAGACGGCAAAATATCCAACGTGGACGAATTGCTTTCTTCTTTCTTGAAGCAGGCACACCGTTCTTTGGAAGAGACTCCCGACCTTTTGCCCATTCTCAAATCCGCCGGCGTGGTGGATAGCGGCGGCGCGGGTATTATCTACGTATTTGAGGGTATGGAAAAATATCTGAAAAACGAACCCATCGCTCTGCCCGAATTTGCGGCAGAGACGGCGGAAGCGGTGGATTTCTCGCAATTTGACAAAAATTCTTCCTTCGAATACGGCTATTGTACCGAATTTTTGTTGCAGTTGACCTGCGGAGAGGAATCCCTCAACACCGAAGAATTCCGCACGCAAATTTCTACCCTGGGCGATTCGGTGGTGACGGTCTTGGAAGAAGATAAAGTCAAAGTTCACGTACATACCAAAACCCCCGAGACGGTCTTGGCATACGCCCACGCCTTTGGAGAATTTCTGACCTTGAAGATTGAAAATATGAGCGTTCAGCATTCCCAGACCCTTCCCGCTATCGAAATTTGCGGAGAAGGAAGCGGGGATTTTGCCGTAGTTGCCGTGACCCACAACCCCGTCATGCGGGATATGTTCCGCAACATGGGTGCCGACGTGGTCGTTGCGAGCGATAAAAACACCCAACCTTCCACAAAAGATTTTCTCAAGGCATACGAGCGGGCGGGCGCCAAGGAAATTTTCGTGTTCCCCAACAGTAAAAATTCCAATCTTGCCGCCCTTCAGGCGGGAGATTTTTTAAAAGAGAGCAAAATCACCGTATTTGATACCAAATCCGTTGCGGAATGCTACGCCGCCCTGTCCATGATGGACTTTGAAGCGGAAGACAAAAGTGCTCTGGCGGAAGAGATTCGCGACATTATTCAAAACGTTTACACGGTTCTCATTACCCAAGCATCCAAAAACAGCATCTTCAACGGAACGCAGATTGAAACGGACGATTTTCTCGCCGTGTCCGGCACGGAATTATTAGGCGTGGCAAAGGAACGCATCGCCGTTGCCGTGCGAACCTTGGAAACGGTGCTCCGGGAATCGGATCGGGACACCGTCACTTTGTTTGCGGGAGAATCGGTCCCCCAAGAAGAATTGGATTCGGTTTCCGCTTACGTGGAAAAGCACTATCCCCTTACCGATCTGGACATTATCGCTACGGGCAGCGACGTGTTCGACCTTCTTATTTCTTTTGAATAAATTTTCTGTGTATAAAGGACGGGAAAACCATGAAAATCTTAAACAAAAAATGGCAACTTATTCTCTACGGCTGTGCCGGTATCGGCGTGAATATGCTGAATATGATCGTCGGCTCGTATCTGTGTTCTGCACTGATTCCCGGCGGTTTTGCTCAAGAAGACGTGGGCTTTTGGACGTATTCTGACAAAAATCTGGTCATTGCCGGCATTTGGGCAACGCTGATTTTAATCGCAAAAGCCATCGACGGTCTGATCGATATTCCCTTTGCCTCTTTTACGGATAATTTGAGAACCCGTTGGGGACGTCGGCGTCCCGCCATTCTCATTGGCTTTATCCCCATGATTCTTGCCTACCTTCTCTTTTTGGTGCCCCTGAATCAGGAAGGCACGGTACTGAACACCCTTTGGTTTGCCGGACTTCTTTGCATCTTCTACGGAACATACACTCTTACCATGATTGCCTATTACGCCACTTTCGCGGAAATCGTGGATAACGACAAAGACCGTCTGTTTTTGTCCAACGTCAAGTCCATCTGCGACGTCATCTATTTTTCCCTTTCTTTCGCCCTGGTTCCCGTTTTCGTCAACGTGGGCAGAATGAATATCCGCTGGGTCGCTCTCATCTTCCTTCCCATGGCGGCAAGCATGCTCATCGCCCTGTTTATGATTAAAGAGCCTTCCACCAAGGACGGAATCCCCGAAGGCTCCAAAGACGCCAAGGGCGTTGGATTCGTCAAATCCTTTGCCTATTCCTTCCGCAACAAAAACTTCATCTATTGGATGCTCTGCGCCTCGGTGATGAACTTCGGACTTCAACTGTTTTTAAGCGGAATCAACGAATTTTTCTCAACCACGGGACTGAATATGACCTTAGTCATGGCAACGTCCTTTGCCCCCGTGCCTTTCACCCTGCAAATCTATAACAAATTGGTTAAGAAAAAGGGCATCAAGTTCGGATTCCAATATTGCCTTTTGGTCTATTCCTTTGCCATGATTATCATGTTCTTCTGCCGTGGCTTGCCCCTGAATATCATGACCCCCGTAGCCATCGTGGCGGGACTGATTGTCTCCCTTGCCATGGGTACGTTCTTCTCCATTACTTACACCATTCCGTCCCAACTTGCGGCGGAAGAAAACGCCCGCACGGGCATCTGCGCGTCTTCCATGTACTTTGCCGTACAGGGATTGTTTGAAGGGGTTGCCGCAGGCTTGGCAACGGGTCCCATGCTGGTCTTTTTGAAAGAGCACAGCGGGATTCCCTTCATGACTCTCATCATTGCGGGTGCTTGCATGACCGCCTTCGTTATGGCATTCTTCCTGCCCAAATCCATTGCAAATCTCGGCAAAGAAACGAAATAACTCATAGAAAATCTACATAGGTGTTTTATGACTTCCCTGCAAAAAGAGATTCGGAAAAACTGCCGCATTCTTGCGGCGTCCGACCGAACCATGGAAACCATCTACAACATGATATTTGCCCACGGCGACCGTGTCATGACGGTGGACGCTTCCTTGGTGGGGAAGTCTTCCCGAAAGACCTATAACCAAGCCCGGGAAGAAATTGAACGGGTTGCCGGGGCAATTTCTGCCGCCATCGACGGCGCCACGGGACGGTTCATCGGTCTTTACGGGGAAAATAAACCCGCTTGGGTGATTCTTTTTTGGGGAATTTTAAAAAGCGGGAATACGCCCTATCTCATCAATCTCCGCCAACCTGCGCAAGTGACCGCCGACGCTCTGAAGTCTTTGGACGCCGTACTGACGGTCTGCGTGGAATCGGCACCCGACCTGGGAACCGAAACGGTTTCTTACGACGCGCTGCTTCACACCGAGGCACAAAATCCCCCTTCCGTTGCCTTTGCAGACGCCTTTGCCCTGTCCACCAGCGGAACCACCTTGAGCAAAAAAATCTGCATTTACAGCGGAAAAAACGTGGCGGCGCAGATCATCAACGTTGACCGCATTCTGGACGAAAATCCCGACATTGTCGGGGATTACAAAGGAACCATAAAGCACTTGGCGTTTCTGCCCCTCTACCATATTTTCGGCTTGGAAGCGGTTCTTTTGTGGTACTCCTTTTTCGGCGCAACCTTTGTTTTCCCCCCTGACATGAACCCGCAAAATCTTTTGCGCACCATACGGGATCACGGCGTGACCCACATTTTTGCAGTACCTTTGCTGTGGGCGGCGGTGGAAAAAAGCGTCCGTAAAGAAGCGGCGGCAGATAAAAAACTCACGAAAAAATTAGAGACGGGATTGAAACTCTCCCGCACCCTTCAAAATATTGCCCCCAAAGGGGGGAAATTCCTTGCCGCACGCCTGTTTCGGGACATACGGAGCCGATTGTTCGGCGAATCCATTGTCTTTTGCATCTCCGGGGGAAGCGCCGTCAAATCTTCCACCTTAGACCTCATCAACGGCATGGGATACCATCTCTGCAACGGCTACGGTATGAGCGAGATCGGAATCTCTTCTGTGGATCTTTCCAAAAAATTGAAGGATCGGGTTCAAGGAACCATCGGAAAACCCTTTTCCTCGGTGGCGTACCGCATCGACTGTGACGGTCGATTGTTGGTCAAAGGGGAATCTTTGTGCCGCAAAATGACCGTGGACGGCCTTGACTGCCCCATGGGGGAATGGTTTAACACGGGAGATCTCATGACCAAAAACGAAAAAGGGCAGTACCTTATTTCGGGAAGAGCCTCGGACTTGGTCTTTGGAGAAGACGGCGAAAATCTCAATCCCGAAGTGGCGGAACAAGCCTTTTCTTTGACTTACGCCAAACATTTTACCGTCACGGGAGACGAAAACAACGAGACCCTGATGCTGGTGGTTCAAGTCTCCGAAAACATGACCGACGAAGAAAAGCAACGTTTACAGAAAGAAATTGCTGCGGCCAACGCCTTGTTACCCCCTTCTTATCAGGTGAAATCCGTGTGGTACACCTACGATCCTCTGCTGGCGCCCATGGAAATCAAAGTCAGCCGAGCCAAACTGCGCCGTCAGATCAAAGAAGGAAGCGTCGGTCTCTTCGACACCCTCTCCGACACCTCGGCACCCGCCCAAAGCACCGCCGATTCTCCCTTGAAACGTGAACTTCGTTTGATCTTTGCGGAGATTTTGGAGCTGACCCCCGAAAAAATCACCGACACCGGTCACTTTATGAACGATTTAGGCGGTTCGAGCTTGGATTACTTCACTCTGTTGTCCCGCATTGACGAGAAATACGGCGTGCGGTTGGAGTTTGAAACCGAGCGTTTTTCCTATTGTTTGGACGATTTTGTGCGTATTTTAGGAGAAAGGCAATGATCTACAAAGAAATTTTGCGCTGGTACGGACTGTTGTCCGGATACCCCTTATATCTTGCCTATTTCAAGAAAAAAGTATATTATGAGGACAAAGAAGCCCAAGACCGCTTCGTCAAAGGCGGAGCCTTAATTGTTTCCAATCACTATCACGTTTACGATTATATCGTAAACGCGGGTCTTTTCCCCTTCCGCAAACTCTACGTGGTATTGAAATCCGACATTTACCGCCACAAATTTACCGCTTGGGGGATGTCCATTTTCGGGGGCATCAAATCCGACCGGGATATCATGGGAATGAAGTTTATCGACCAAAGCGTTGCTCATCTGAAGCAAGGACGTTTGGTGCAGATTTTCCCCGAGGCGTACATTACCGAAACGGGAGAAATGCGGGACTTCAAAACCGCGTATATTATGATTGCTCAGCGGGCGGATACTCCCATCATTCCCGTAATCACCGATGGAAATTACGGCTGGAAGAAGCGGGTACACGTCATTATCGGAAAACCCATTCTTCTTTCGGACTTCTGCCCCTACGCCAGCCCCAACCGAGAGCAGATTACCCAATTAAACGATATGGTTCACCACAAATGCTTGGAATTACAGGCAGAATTGCGCCGACGCGTGGAAGAAGACGCAAAAAAAGCACGGAAAGGACGTTAATATGATTCCCGGATTGTTTGTATTCAGCCCCTTTTTGGAATCCCTGCGCCTGTTGTGGGAATCTATAAAGATTCTTTTGGAATCCTTATCCACCGCCGCGGCGTTGTTCCCCTCGACCGACGCGGCGTGGGCGGCGTTGTTTCCTGCCCTGCAGGGCTTTTTTGCCGCTCTGTTCCCCATTCTTACCACCCTTTTGATTACGGCGATTTCCTTGGTGTTCTTTCTGTTTTTTGCCCGCAACGCCATCGTAGGTTACATTATCTACGCCTAGCACCTGAACCGTACCAGCCAGTCCAA
>JAZSJP010000121.1:0-2813 GCA_045534395.1 Eubacteriales bacterium
GACAAGATATAAATAGCTGACAAATCAGAGCATGTTTGTTTTTTTCCTGCGCGAACAGCACAATTAATAGCAGAGATAAACTTTTAGGTAGAAAAAACTCCAGATTGGATATTTTTTGAACTATTTGAATGCCAGTATTGAATTCAGTGTCTTCGAGCGCTTTTTTCATCTTCGACAATCGGAAACAGAATCTTCATAGCATCAATAAACACAGTATCAAATTTATTTGTTTCTATGAATTCAGCAAGTGACAAATCATCACCAAAATACAGTTCTCCTTTTTCAAGGTAGGATAAATCTTTATGTTTGATTTCATTAAACGAAAAACCGGTATTCTTTGAAATGCGCTGCATTATATCATCGGTAGCATGTCTTGTTCCGTTCTCAATCTTTTCAAGTAAACTCTCGGAGATGCATATGTCTGCCGCAAAATCAAGAGAACTTTTTTTATTTGCATTTCTTATTGCTTTAATGTTTCTGCCTATTTGTTTATCAGTGCAATCCATCTTGAAGCTCCTTTAAATATTAAAAGCCGCAGAACACCTATGTCCTGCGGCTTCTTTTCGCGGCAGATGCCGCATTTGGCGGAGATGGTGGGATTCGAACCCACGTGCCGGCTCATCACCGACAAAACGATTTCGAGTCGTTCTCGTTACGACCACTTCGATACATCTCCATATTTAGTTGTAATCTATGCAAAGAAGTGGTCTACGTCCTCTTGCGGTGCCCGAAAAAATCGGCGCATCCGTGGGTGCTTGATTTTTTCGACCGCTACGCCACGAAGACCTCGCTTTATCCGCCCCCGGCGGCGCTTCGGACTTCGTGCCACTTCGATACATCTCCGTATATGTTAAACTCCATTTTGGAGTATAACGGCTATTCAATTTTTCATCAACCGGGGCGCCCCGTTATGTCCTGTTGCGGTGCCCAAAATTTGTTGCTCGCCGTTTGGCTCGCCAAATTTTGACCGCTGCCACTCCTTATTGCTCGCTTCATCTGCCACCGGCAGCGCTCGCAAACGTCCCCACTTCGATACGTCTCCGTGTACCAAGATATTATAATACATTTTTTGGGGTTTGTCAAGGGTTTTTTCAAAAAGTTTGCCTTTGGATTTTCTTACGTTTTATTTTTGTAGGTGAATCATAAAAATCCGCAGAATTTCTTCTGCGGATTAAAAGTCAAACGCTCAAAGATTTGATTTCCGGGTGCTGATCCATAAAGGAGACGACTTCCGAGAAGGGGATGGTCTCTTTCAGTCGAACCTGTAAAATCATGTTCAAGGTATTGTTATCGCAGGCGGTAACGCGGGAAGAGATGACGGTGATCCCCAATTCTTTTTGCTTTTCTTTCAAGGCTTTGCGGATCTCCGGAGAGTCTACCATGGTAATACGGATTTCACTGTTGGAATAGGCGTCATTGCCCACGCTGAACCAGTGCATAACTAACTGTACGCCTAAAATCACGGCAGTAACCAAGAATGCAACGCCGTACATTCCGGCGCCGCACGCCATACCCACGGCTGCCATTGCCCAAATTCCGGCGGCGGTGGTCAGACCTTTGACGGTGTTCCCGTTTTTAAAGATAACGCCGGCGCCCAAGAAGGAGATGCCGGTGACCACCTGGGCGGCAATGCGGGAGGGGTCTGCGCCGCGGGTTCCTTCAGTGAAGGTGCCCGCCTGATTTAACAGGTCGGCAAAGCCGTATTTTGAGATGATCATAATCAGCGCGGCTCCCACGGCAATAATACAGTGGGTGCGAATTCCGGCTTCCTTGGAGCGTTTGGTGCGCTCCAAGCCAATAAGTGCGCCGCATACCATTGCCGCAAGAATGCGAACGAGATAGGTCAGCAGGGGATAGGTTGCAAAAAAAGTTTGAATCTGTTGGATCAATTCAGTCATGTGTTTCTCCCTCCATTAAACGGAAATCCCGCGAATAAATTTGTTTTCTTGAACGGCGTGTAAAATGTCCCGCAGAGGAATTGCCCCCAACATGCGAAACCGGAATTTGACGGTAACGGTGCCTCGGTCCTCGTTGCGAGTGTATTCACAGGAAAGAAGCCTTGCCCGATATTTCTTTTTTTGATTTTTCAGCAGTTGCTTTAAATCTTCAATGCGATCTACCTCAATGGAAACCGTTTGTATGGTATAACCGAAGGATTCCATGTGGGTCACGTTCAGGAAAATATGAAAGGCGATTAAAAGTATCGTTACACAGGTTGCCAAGGCGTACATTCCGACCCCAAAAGCCATGCCGATGGCGGCGGTCGCCCAAAGTCCCGTGGCGGTGGAAAGTCCGGAAATGCCGAAGGTTTCGCTTTTATAAATAATTCCAACACCCAAAAAACCGATACCGGCAACGATTTGGCACGCAATTTGCGTGAGATCCATGTTTCCGGTAAAATCGTAAAATCCGTAAACCGAAAGAATCATAAAGGTACAGGCGCCCACGGCAATGACGCAATGGGTTCTCTGCCCCGCCTCCTTGAGCCTCAACCCACGTTCCAGACCGATTGTCCAGCCGCAGAAAGCCGCCAAAAGAATTCTCAACGCCAATTCAACGTTTAAAAGCGCCCCCAAGCACCTCACCGCCCTTCTTTACCTTACCATATAATATTTAGATATTATACCGAAAATTTTCTTAATTGTCAAGGATTCTCGGGAAGGATTCACAAACTTGTTGAAATTTTTCTTTCTTTGTAAAACGTTTTCATTTCAGTTACCGATAAAAAATCGGACGGAGTTTTTTCCGTCCGATACCTTTTATTTAGGGAGAATCAACCGTTATAAGCGGCTTCGTCGCAGATGACGGTGACG
>JAZSJP010000221.1:0-1729 GCA_045534395.1 Eubacteriales bacterium
CTTGGCTCACAGAACGACATGGCTACGATCCGACTTTACTTCATTTTTCAGCGTAACGGATCCGGACGACACCTCTGCCGAAAGAGGAAGATCGGGAATATTACACCCCGACGAGGAATATTTCAACACCGCCGGATCGTATTCCAACGTCAACTCAAACGTGCCGTCCCATTCTATTTTGGGGAAAGACAGTACAATGGAAATCTTTTCCGACGTAGCACTGGTCGTCACCATACTCACCCGTGCAGGAGCGGCAACGGATGACACGACCTCGAATAAAATCAAAAGAATGCTGAAAACTCCCGTTATCAGAAACTTAAATTTGCGAAAAATCATAACAACCTCTTTGACATAACCCAATGCACAATTTTGGGAAAAATCTTATTCTTGCTCTTTCTTATGGCGCAGCAAACCAACAACGGTCAAAGCACCGCAAATTACCACGGAAATCCCCACGGAGATCAAGGCGATCATGACCGTGGAAATCTCTTTTTTGGGCGCTTCTTGGGTGGAAGAAGTCACCGTAGAAGCGGACGAAGCCGATTGGTCGGACGTCGTGTCGGTGTTATCCGTTACGTCGGTCTGAGAATCAGTATCGGAATTACTGTCCGAAAGGGGGAAATTGGTTTCGGTATCGGTCAATTCTTCTGAATCGGTCACGTCAGGCTCGGTGCCCGTATCAGAGGTGGTGGAAGACACCACCGTACCCGACGTTTTGGTGGTAGAATTGGTCTTCGTCGTGGTATTGGTATCGGTCTTGGTGGTCGTGGTGTTGGTATCGGTTTTCGTGGACGTGGTGGTATTGGTGGTCGTGGACGTAGAAACGGGGGGTTCGTCCGTGGTAGACGTCGACCCCGACCCGCCGCCGTCCGTGGAAGACGATGGAGTTTTGAGGGTGATATTCAAGGGTGAAGGTGCAGTGTACTGCACAGGGGTATTGTTATACAAAATAAACTTCGTAACGGAAAGAGAAATTGTAACGGAATCAGCATTGTTATCAACTACCCGGAACGGCATGGTAATCACAACGCCGGAAGCCGTTATATCTTGAATTCCACCACCTGCAATTTTAACACTTCCCGTAGCATTTCCGTTGCTGCTGGGTGCCGCAAAAAGCATTGGCTTCGAAGATGGCATATCAGGGTCTGCCGTCAACTGAACCTTTGCTTTGTCATAAGTGAGTATAAACTCAAAGCCGCCCCAAGTGACGTCGGGAAAAGATAACGTTACGGTAAAGTTTCCGTTATTCACAGCAGAAGAACTTAAAGAAAACGCCGTTGATGCTTGCGTGGGACGGGTATTTAAAACCACAACGGAAGCAATCATCGCAACGGAGAGAACCAGCAATAACACTTTGCAAAAAACAGAACGAAGAAACTTCATTTCAGCACTTCCTTTCTTATCCCTCTACCGGGAAGGAATTTACAACGCCGACAACACGCTGTAAAATTAACATTGCATCGTAAATAGAAATTTCGGCTTCTCCCGAAACCCTTGCCGCATATTTTTGATACTCTTCAAGGGTTGTCGTTCCTACTACGTATTGCAGCACCAACATGGCATCGTAAATATCAATTCCGTCTTGTGTCAAATCCCTATAAACAAAGGGATTCTTGTCGTTGGCGATATGAACGGCGGGGGTGTTGGTGAGGTTTTCCATCGCATCATCCACCTGCACCTCAGCCGAAAGCGGTTCGGTAAAGGTCATTTCAAAGTGATCTTCGTCCAG
>JAZSJP010000159.1:0-3367 GCA_045534395.1 Eubacteriales bacterium
AGTATTCCACATTTTGTCCGAAACGGGCATTTCCGCAGGCGTCCGCCGTATTGAAGCCGCCACCGGCATGAACGTGTTGGCACTTTTGGAAGAAAAAGAATCGGTCATTCACCGTGCCGCCGCCGCGTTGAAAGGCAATGCTTCCGATTTGGAAGGACGCTGTGAAGCGGTGATGAACGACCTGAAATCCGCGCAAAAGCAAATTTCCGAGTTGAACGAAAAACAAGCCGCCGCCTTTGCCGAATCTTTGTTTGCCAAGGCAGAAGACGTCAACGGTACGCCCTTCGTTTGTTGCACCGTGGACGGTGATGCGACGTTCTTGCGCTCCGTTGCCGACCAAATGCGGGAAAAGAACCCCGATGCGGTCATTCTTCTTTCCGCCGCTGCCGACGGCAAGGTCACGTTTGCTTCCGCTTGCGGAGCCAACGCCGTGAAAAAAGGAAATCACGCCGGAAATCTCGTAAAGAAAGCCGCAACCCTTTGCGGGGGAGGCGGTGGAGGAAGACCCGACTGTGCCGCCGCCGGCGGACGGGACGCTTCCAAACTTTCCGAGGTTCGCGACGCCGTTTTGGAACTTGTAAAATAGGAGTTTGTCATGTGCGTATTTTGTAAAATCATCGCGGGAGAAATCCCTTCGAAAAAAGCCTACGAGGACGACGACGTTCTCGCCATCTACGATATCAACCCCCAAGCACCCGTTCATATCGTCTTTATGCCCAAGACCCATACACTTACCTGTGCAGACGATGTGACCGAAGGCAACGAGGAGATTCTCGGCAAAATTTTTGTCGCAATCTCCAAGGTCGCCAAAGAATTGGGATTGTCCGACGGCTACCGCATCATCAACAACTGCGGTCCCGCCGCCGGTCAAACCGTTCCTCATATCCATTTCCACTTACTTGCCGGAAAAGAAGGTATGAGCGAAACTATGATTTAACGTATTCCCGTTTTCCCCCTCTCCGTTTACCGAAAGGATCCCTATGAATTTGTTTGAGTCTGTTCGCCGTCACCCTTTGCCCTGGATTTTATCTTCCGCGGCAATTCTCACGATTATTGCCGTAACGGTTTTGATCCTGTTCTTTCTGCCGGTTTCCGTGAATTCCATTTCCCTGGATCCGTCGGAATTAACTCTTACCTCTCTTTCGCAGACCCATCAACTCACCGTCGAGACCGACCCTGCCAACGCACCCCGCCGATTTTTGAATTGGTCTTCCTCGGATCCCGGAGTGGTGGAAGTTTCCAAAGACGGTGTTTTGACGCCCGTCTCCGACGGTGTTGCCCTGATTACGGTCAGCGCAGACAAAGGCACCGGAATTGCCCATTGTACCGTCACCGTGTCTTTGGTCTCTTCCATTACCTTTTTACAGCACGATATTATCATGGGTGTGGGCAGTTCCCGACAACTGCAATATACCGTGGAACCTCATCAGATTGATTCGTCTCTGTTGGTTTGGTCTTCTTCCGATCCCTCGGTGGCTTCCGTGGAGGGCGCAGGTGTTGTTACCGCGCACAAAAAAGGTACCGCAACGATTACCGTTTCCACCGCCGACGGAAGCGTTTCTCAATCCTGTTCCGTAACGGTTTCCGAAAACGTTCCCATTCAAGGAGTTTCTTTTGCTATCACGGAATTTGTCTTTGATTCTCTCGACGATATTCTCATCTTGAATCCGGTCTTTATTCCCGAGGATACTTCTCAACGGGAATTGGAGTGGATCTCTTCCGATCCCACCATCGCCACCGTTAACCCCGAAACGGGGGAAGTCACGCCCCTTTCCAACGGTGTCGTTACCATCTTGGCAAAGAGTTTACACGGCGATTTTACCGCCTCTTGTACGGTGGTCGTAGACTTAAACATTCCCGCGAAGGGAGTCTCCTTTGCGACGAATTCCTATACCTTTAAGGGATTGGGGCAGACCTACCTTCTCCGTCCGATTTTCGAGCCTGCCAACGCCAGCAACCAAAAAGTGACCTGGACATCTTCCGATCCGTCGGTGGCAAAGGTCTCCGATCAAGGCATGATTACGGCGTTAAAAAAAGGAACTGCCATCATTAAATTAGTTACGGAAGACGGCGGTTTTACGGCGGAATTCAAAGTCACCGTTCAACCTAATGCCACCGTTGCCGTCACGGGAATTCAACTGAAATCTTACACGGCAACCCTGCAAAAAGGGGAGACCTATAAGATCTCCGCTTCGGTTCTTCCGTCCAACGCCACGGAAAAAGGAATTACTTATACTTCGAAAAATACCGCCGTTGCAACGGTTTCTTCGTCGGGCACCGTAACTGCCGTGGGATACGGCACTACCCAGATCGCCGTTTCGTCTAAGGACGGAAAATTCAGCGAAAACTTTACGGTCACCGTGGAAGCTCCCAAGGTTGACGTTCCCGACGTTCCACAAAATCCTTCGGATAACGACGATTTCGTACGAGGCGTTTGGGTCTCTACCGTTCATAACATTGATTTCCCGTCCAAAGCAGGTCTTTCCGCCGCTCAATTAAAAGCGGAGATCGACACTTTGATGGACAATATCGTTCAGTTGGGTCTGAATACCGTCTATTTCCAGGTTCGTCCCTCGGGAGACGCGGTCTACCCGTCCAATCTGTACCCCTCGTCTGCCTATATCGTGAAAAACCAGGGCGACGCACTGCCTTTGGACGTTTTGGAATACGCCATTCAGTCCGCCCATCAAAGAGGACTGTCTTTCCACGCTTGGATCAATCCCTATCGCGTCACCAATTCCACCACGTCCACTTCTTCTCTTGCTTCAAGCAATCCCGCCATCAAGAACCCCTCTTGGGTTTTGACCGACGGCAAAAAACTGTATCTCAATCCGGGACTTCCCGAGGTTCGTCAGTATATTATTGACGGCGTTATGGAGATCGTCAACAATTACGATGTGGACGGGATTCATTTCGACGATTATTTTTATCCCTATGAATTAGGAACTTGGGATGATTCCGCTACTTACGCGAAATACGGCAACGGAGCTTCTCTGGCAGATTGGCGCCGTTCCAACAACGATGCTTTGGTTCGGGACGTTTACAATGCCATTAAGGCAAAGAACAAAGACGTTCAGTTCGGCATCAGCCCCGCCGGGGTATGGCTGAAAAAATCTTCCGCCCACCCGGAAGGCACCGCCAACATCGGTAGTACTACACAGACCTATACCGATGTATTTGCCGATACCCGTAAATGGGTCGTCAACGAGTGGATTGACTATATCTGCCCTCAAATTTATTGGCAAATTGATCACAGAAATGCCCCTTTCAAACCCATCGTCGATTGGTGGAACGACCTCGTTGCACAGTACGACGTTTCCCTTTACGTGGGTATTGCCGCTTATAAATGTGATCCCGACGAGAAGGT
>JAZSJP010000219.1:0-5774 GCA_045534395.1 Eubacteriales bacterium
CCGCAATAGCAAAGGATCACGGCATTTTTATGCATACCGATGCGGTACAGGCGGTTGGACACATTGCCGTGGACGTTCAGAAGTCCGGAGTAGACCTGTTGAGCCTTTCGGGACATAAATTCCACGCACCCAAGGGAATCGGCGCTCTTTACGTAAGACGGGGCGTCTTGTTGGATAACCTGTTGAATGGGGGCGGTCAGGAACGCAGTCGCAGACCCGGAACCGAAAACCTTGCGGGAATCATCGGATTGGGTGCCGCCATTGAAAAGGCAACCTTGAACTTGGAACAGGATATGGCGCACGTTTCTCAGCTGAGAGATCGGCTCATTGAAGGGATTCTAAAAACGATTCCTCAATGCAAAATCAACACGCCTTCTCATGATCGATTGCCCGGAACGGTCAACGTTTCGGTAAAGCACATTGAAGGAGAATCCATGCTTTTAATGCTGGATATGAACGGCATTTGTGCTACTTCCGGCTCTGCCTGTGCTTCGGGAGATTTAGACCCGTCTCACGTGCTTCTTGCCATTGGGCTTCCTCACGAAATTGCCCACGGTTCGGTGCGGTTCAGTTTTTGTGCCGACAATACCGTAGAAGAAATTGATTATATCCTGGATATTCTTCCCAAAATTGCTCAACGCCTCCGGGAAATGTCTCCCCTTTGGGAAGAATCCATGAAAAATGAAATTTGACCGAAAGGATCTTTTATGATTTACAGTGCAAAAGTAATGGATCACTTTACCAATCCCCGCAACGTCGGTGAAATTATCGGCGCAGACGGAGTCGGTGAAGTTGGCAATCCCAAGTGCGGAGATATTATGAAGATCTATCTGAAGATCGATCATGATATTATCACCGACGTAAAATTCAAGACCTTTGGATGCGGAGCCGCCGTGGCGACCTCTTCCATGGCAACGGAATTGATTAAAGGAAAATCCGTCAAAGAAGCCCTTCAAATAACCAACAAAGCCGTAATTGAAGCCTTGGACGGACTTCCACCCGTCAAGATTCACTGTTCGGTTTTGGCGGAAGAAGCGGTACAAGCCGCAATCTCCGATTATTTGATTAAAAAGGGTGAAAATCCCGAAGATTACGGGATCAAAGCACCTCATTGCGAGGGGTCCTGCAGTTGCTGTGACCATTGCGGAGAATGAACAAGACGGTTTTAGTCGGATTGAGCGGCGGTGTTGACAGTGCGTTAACCGCCGCCCTTTTTCAAAGGGAAGGATACGCCGTTATCGGTCTTTATTGCATTATGCACGATGCCGACGCGACTGGACTTAAAGATGCGAAAAAAGTCGCGGATTTTTTGAAGATCGACCTTCATACCGCAGACCTGCGCAATCGGTTTGAAGAAATTGTTATTGCCGACTTTTTAGACAATTACGCACACGCAAAAACGCCAAACCCTTGTATCGTTTGCAATCCCGCCGTAAAGTTTCACGCTCTTTGCCAAAAAGCAGATGAACTTGGGATCGAAAAAATCGCGACGGGTCATTACGCTGAAATTGAGGTATGTGAAAACGGCAGATATTGTGTCAAAGCCGTTGCGGAAAAAGATCAGTCGTATATGCTCTATCGCTTGAAACAGGAACAGTTGGCTCGAATTCTTTTTCCTTTGGCAAATACCAAAAAGGAAGAAAACCGTAAACTTGCGGAAGCATGGAATCTGCCTGTGTTTCAAAAACCGGACAGTCAGGACATTTGCTTTATCAAAAACGAATCCTACGTAGATTACATTGAGCGCAAATTGGGTACCTTTGCGGAAGGCGATTTCTGGCTGAAGGAAGAAGACCGAAGGGTCGGAAAACACAAAGGATTGATCCGATATACCGTCGGTCAGCGAAAAAACCTCGGAATTGCTTTGGGCGCTCCCGTTTACGTGTCAAAACTTGATGCGGAATCAAATCGGGTTATTCTCTCAAAAACCGACGTTGTGGACAGTACGGAACTTCGCGTAACATCACCGATATTTCAAGGATTGGATTCTTCCGCAAAGGTCTTTTCCGCCCGGGCAAAAATTCGATTCTCCTCAAAAACTGCTCCTTGCACCGTCGAAATAAAAGACGGAATTTTGCAAGCAGTTTTTCAAGAACCCCAACGCGCCGCAACTCCCGGACAATCCGCCGTTTTTTACGACAAAGAAGGAAGAATTCTCTGCGGAGGCTTCATAGAATCATAAAGCGACCCTTTTCAGGGTCGTTTTTTCATGTTTCTTTCACAAAAGGGCATATACAATATGGGAGGGATTTTATGATAAGAGCGTTTTACGAAATGTTTTTGGGATTTCTCATTGGCGGAACCATGTCGGTCCCGGGAGTCAGCGGAGGAACAACCGCCATTGCCTTAGGTTGTTATGAAAGGATTTTAGGGGCGGCATCGGATCCTTGGAAAAAGAAAAACCTCTTCTTTTTGCTGAAAATCCTTATGGGCGGTCTTTTGGGATTTTTTTCTATCGCCGGATTTATCAATGCGGCGTTTCAGATCTTGCCCTTAACCATGACTATGCTTTTTTGCGGGGCGGTGGGAGTCGGCATTTTCTTATTAGGAAAAGAAACCGTAACGAAAGAGTTTTCCTTCAACTCCATTTTGCTCTTCTTCCTTGGTATGGGAATCGTTCTTGCAACAGAAAGGCTCCCTCAAGGAGAAAACCGTGCGGCTCCCCTGTTGTTATTTTTATACGGAATCGTATTGGCGGCGGGGGTAATTCTGCCGGGAATCAGCACGTCCCATCTGCTTCTGGTCTTCGGATTATACGATAACCTAACGAAGTTTTCGCAACCGTCGGAATTCCTTCCGTTGATTCCTTTGGCAATCGGATGTTTATTTGGAATCTTTTTATTGACAAAACCCTTAGCCTTCGCCTTAGATCGCTACCCCTACGCCTGTCGATGGGTCTTAATCGGATTTTCCGTGGGGTCGATGAAGGCTTTGCTCGTACCCTGTATAGGAAATGCGCAAATTTCCTATTTACTTTTGTTTCAAATTTTGAATGGATTGATTCTTGCTTTCGGTGCCGGGTGGGGAATTCTAAAACTGAACAGGAAGAATAAAATTGAAAAACCGTAACATACGGCACGATTGACTTTTTCCCAAAGCAGCATACTACCGATTGGGTCTGATTCGAAACATTTTAGTTCGATACGGAATACCGACAGAACACAGATTCTCCGAGGAAGGTTCTTTAAAATCTTGTGGTAAGACAAAGTCTTTGTTATATGGAAATCCTTCGTAAACAGAAATATCCATCAAGACAAACCTTTCACATCTTGCTTTTTTATTTTAATATCTTGCTTTATACTTGAAAATAAAATGCAAATCTGCTATAATGAATATGACATATCCCGAAAGGAGAATTTTATGTCGGTAAGTTACGTAAGCAATTCTTCCATGCACCCGATTCTCTATCCAAAAATGTCCTATTCAGATTTTATGGGCATTGTAGACAGTGCGGACTTTGCGTGTCTTAACCGGGAAGAGGACAATTACGTTTTGATCTACGTTAGCAAAGGGAATTTCTTTTGCAAACAAAACAAGCAAGATTTCGTACTGAAATCGGGAGATTACCTCTTTTTAAACAAGAATATTCTTCATTCGTACTATTTTGACAAAAAAATTCCCTCTGAAATTTATTGGATTCATATAAACGGAGAAGTTGCAAAGTCCATTATTGCACAAATTGAAGAGATTTCGACGCTCCCTTACATTGACAAAAATCCCGAAATTTTTACTCTGCTTCAGCAATGTATATCCATGCACAAGGAAATGAGAGAAAATCCTTTCTTTCTTGCGGGGCAAATCAACACTCTTCTTTATACCGTTTTGGGAGATGCGTACAAAGAGAGCCAAAAGGCTTTGATTTCAGCGGAAGAGCTTGATTTTCGAAATCGATTTGAAAATGCGTTGGGGAAAATTGATTTAAAAGAACTTACCTTAGACAAGCTTGCGTGGCAAATGCAAATGAGCAAATACTATTTCTCCCACTTATTCCGGCGCTATTACAAGACATCGCCCATAAAGCACATCAATGGGACAAAATTATTGCACGCAAAACAATTTTTGCTCCATTCGGATTTAAAAATTTCCGCCATTGCCGCACAATGCGGTTTTTCCTCACCTTCTTATTTTGCAACTGCCTTCCGAAAAGAATTTTCCGTTACCCCGGAAGAATACCGAAAACTAAATAAGAATCTCACAAAATCACTTAAGAAAGGAAGATCGTTATGAATCTCAGTCAAAAAGAAACGGAAACTCTTCGAGCCCTTGCTTCTCGGTACATGGAATACGCAAACTCGGAAAAAAACCAGAAAAAGCGGGATTTGTGGAGAAAACTCAACAATCTGAACATGCAAAAACCCATGATTACCATTCATCAGATTCCATGGCATGAATTGGAGGTAGATGAATTCCTCTCGTGCACGATAGAAGATCCGTACTTCCGTTCCGTGGAGCAGCAACTGCGAAGAGATATCTATCGGTGGGAGCACCTTCCCGCAGATATGGTTTTAAACCCTTACATTCTTCTTCCCCGCCCCATTGAGTCCACAGGGTTCGGAATTGAGACAAAACACTCCGAACACAGCTCTTCCAATAAGGTGGAAAGTTTTCTTTTTGATGATCAGCTTGCGGACTTTGAAGACGTAGAAAAAATCAAAACCCCTCAAATTACCTTGAATCATGAGAAGGAAGCGGAAATTGTTGATTGGGCAACCAAAACATTTGACGGAATCGCTCCCGTTGAATTGGGCGGAATGATTCTTCATTCGGGACTTTGGGATCATATCTCCTTCTGGAAGGGTGTCGAAAACTGCTATATGGATCTGATCGATCAGCCTGAATTGATTCACGCGATTTTAGATCGTTATACCAATGCATTTTTGGATCAAATCGAACAGATCAACGCCTTGGGATTGTACGATGTGAAATCCAATATCTGTCATTGCAGCCACACCTTCTCTGACCGTCTCCCCGGAGAGAACTGCGATCCGAACCATGCCACCACCTACGACGGTTGGACCTTCAGCATGGCACAGTTGTTTACTTCGGTTTCCCCTGAAGTTAACAAAGAATTTGAAGTCCCCTATATGACCAAGATTTTTTCCAAATTCGGATCGGTCTATTACGGCTGTTGCGAACGACTGGACGACCGTTTAGACATTGTTACAAAGATGCCCAACATCCGAAAGATCTCCTGCAGTCCCTGGAGCGACAGAGAGCATTTTGCATCGATGCTTCCCAAACAGTACATAATGTCTGCAAAACCCAGCCCCACCTTCCTTGCAACGGAAACCTTTGACGAAGAAGTTGTTCGCAAGGATCTGAGGCGAACCATTGCCGCGGCAAAAGAAAACGGTCTTTGTTTAGAATTATTGCTCAAGGATCTCACCACGGTAAGAAACGATCCCCAAAGACTTTGGCGTTGGTCGCAAATCGCTTTAGAAGAGACCGAGAATTCGGTTTTGTAATAAAACACGGTTAAAGCATCGCAATTCTTTGTTGCATACCAAAAGCCCTTGAAGAGCTCCTCTTCAAGGGCTTTTACCACATAGAGGAACACACTCGAAAGTCGCACAATTTAATGGGAACAATCATCAATGAATTGATTCTCGCATCGGCAGCCGAATGAAACGGATCAAATATGATGAAAAAATTGTAAACTTAACAATACCTATTGACAATTTCATTCCAAAGTGGTATAATATCAACAGAATATGATCCGAAACACCTTAATTCGGCAGGGACGCCGACAAGAATACGGTCTTCCCGAAGGGTCT
>JAZSJP010000141.1:0-10950 GCA_045534395.1 Eubacteriales bacterium
GATCCGACTTCTTGGGTGTATTCTTCCGCCGTATAACGGCGGCGCATCCGCTTCAAGGTGGCTGTGCAACCGCTTTGCAGCGACAGGTTGAAATGGGGACAGAGATGGGTGAGATTTTTCAATCTTGCCACCGTTTCCGGCGTCACCATGACCGGCTCGGTAGAACCCAAGCGAATTCGCTCCAAACCGGGAATCTTGTCCATTTTTTCCAACAAATCGCAGAGGGAAAATCTGCCGTGTTCTTTGCCGTAACTATCCAAGTGGATTCCTGTCAAAACAATTTCACGGTATCCTTTTTTTACCAAATTTTCCACTTCCGAAAGTGCCGTATTCAACTCTTTGCTGCGAATGGGACCTCGGGCGTAGGGAATGATGCAATAAGAACAAAAATTACAGCAACCGTCCTGGATTTTTACCGTGGCGCGCACACGCTCGTCGCTGACCAACGTCATCTCTTCAAAAGAACGGTGGGACAGAATAGGAGGAACTTCCCGCAAGGGAGTTTTTTGAGCAAGAAACTCGTCCACCAAGGCGGGGAGGCGAGTCTTGTCCTTATTGCCCAAAACAATGTCTGCCTCGCCCAAAGATTCGGGGTCGGTCTGGGCAAGACAACCCAAAACACAAATCACCGCATCGGGAGAAATTCGGCGGGCGCGACGCATCATTTGACGGCTTTTTCGACTGCTTTCTTCCGTGACGGTACAAGAGTGAATCACCGCCACGTCACAGGGAGAACCGAAGGCAACGAATTGAGCACCTTTTTCCGCAAAAAGGTGTCGAAGGATCTGACTTTCGTAGTGATTGACTTTACAACCCAAAGTGCAAATAGATACTTTCATAGTTCGGAGACTCTCCATGTTTGATGCACTTATTATACAACATTTCGGAAAACATTACAAGAGAATTTACAAAATTTTCAAAAGCATAAGACCGCCGGAATCCTTGGCGGTCTGGAGAAGAAACGTCAGCAACAATGATTGGGCGGACAACGGTCACAGCAATCGTTATCGTTGGAGCGATCGAAACATAGGAAATACAAGACAATTATTGCGATTACGATAATCCACCAAGAATTGGAGTTGTCGCCGGAGCCGGAGCAGTTGTTCAGATTACCAAAGAGCATTCAAATCACCTCAATCCATTTTATGCCGCGCAGCAAAAAGGGTGCATAGAAAAATGGCGCAATTTCACAAAAAAATTGCATTTCCTCTCTTGTATTGACATTGTAAATGTGGTATAATATATGTAATATACATTCGTGCGCCCACGTGCGTGCACGACATACAACGGAGGAAAAGCTGTGACAGAACGCGACTTTCCCGAAAAGGATCTTCCCCAAAACGACGAATCAAAACAAGAATCAACGACTTCTTCGGTCCCCGTAACCGAAGAACGTACCCATGCGGAAGAATCCAAAAAAGAAGGCTCCTACCTGACCCGTTTTTGGCGGTGGTTCTGCGGAAAGAATCCGGACGGAAGCAAACAAGCCGCCGTCACGGAAACGAAAAAGCGTACCATTCTGCGTTATACGGCATCGGCACTTGCCTTTCTCGCCGTTGCCGGGCTGGCTGCCATGGCCTTTGAAATTCCAAAGATCGTCGAAGAAGGCGGCGTGCGCATTTCCTGGCTGGAAAATCTTTTTGACGGAGACCGCACCGAAGAAGAACGCAATTACGACCATTCCGCAACCCACGAATCCGCCTTTGCTTATCGGGTCCAAGAAGACGGAACCGTAGAGATTTGCGGATATTTAGGAATCGACGTAGACGTGGTTCTTCCCCGTATCATTGACGGAAAGACCGTGACCGCCATTGGGAACAGTGCCTTTGCCAAGGAAGATATAAGATCCATTGCCATGTATAATACCGTCACAAAAATTGACGACAACGCCTTTTACGGTTGCAAATATCTGACGGGTGCGGTTCTTTCGGAAGGGTTGACGGAGCTGGGAGAAAACGCATTTTACGACTGCGAATCCTTAACCGAGATCGTACTGCCCGGAGGACTTACTGAAATTCAAAAAAATACCTTCCGCAGATGCCTTCGACTCAAAGAAGTGACTTTAGGAAAATCTCTGACAAAGATCGGTCCCTACGCCTTTGCTCAATCGGGAATTACAACGATCTCCTTTCCCGAATCCTTGACAGAAACGAAACAAGGTGCTTTTCTTTCTTGCGCAAGTTTGATGACGGTGGATTTTTCCGAAGGTCTGCAGATCATCGGAACAGAGACCTTTTCCGACTGCACCTCTCTTACGTCGGTCAATCTTCCGGATTCTTTGAGAATTTTAGAAGACAGAGCGTTTTCCCGCTGTGTGGGGCTGACCGGCTTTTCCGGGGGTAAAAACGTAGAAACCGTAGGAATCGGTTGCTTCGAAGACGCGATCATGACCACGGGAAGCACCGTACAGATCATTTTGGGAGACGGCATTTTAGTGAAATATTTCGGCAATGAAACTGCCGTTGCCGTGAAAAATGACGTCAAAATTATTTGGGACGGCGCCTTTGAGGGGAATCCTTCCATTGCCATGGTACAGATCCCTTCGAGTGTCACGACGGTTTCCGACCGCGCGTTTCGAGATTGTCTTGCCCTGTCTTCGGTACTGTTGCCTAATTCGGTAACGCATATCGGAAAAGAAGCCTTTGCGGGTTGTATTTCCCTTTCGGGAATCATTATTCCTTCGGAGCTTAGAACCATGGGAGAAAGTGCCTTTGCAAACTGTTCTTCCCTGAAGGGAATTTCCTTACCTGCATCTTTGACAGAAATTCCAACCAACGCCTTTGCCCGGTGTTCCGACCTGATTGATCTGACATTTAACAATCAGACCGTCATCGGTGCCGGCTCCTTTGCAAACTGTGCCCGATTGGAGTGGATCACGATTCCCGCCTCGGTAAAAGCCATCGGAGCAAACGCCTTTTCCGGCTGCACCATGCTCTATTCCGTAAGCTTGAGACCCGGATTGGTCTCCTTGGGAAGCAGTGCTTTTTCCGCAACGGCACTGAAGACCATCTCTCTGCCCGCAACCTTGAACGAGATCGGAGAGAACGTATTTGAAGATTGCTCCAAGCTCTACGCCGTTTATACCACAAAAGGAACCTACGCCGATGCTTGGGCGACGAATCGAGGATATTGATCGCGAGGATATATGGAACTGATTTATAACGACGCAATGCTCTGTGATTTTTACGAATTCACCATGGGCAACGGATATTTCAAACAAGGGAAAAAGGATACGGTCAGTTGTTTTGACCTGTATTTTCGCCGCGTGCCCGACAACGGCGGCTTTGCCATTGCCGCGGGTCTGCAATCGGTGATCGAATACGTCAAGGGATTGCACTTCTCTCCCGAAGACATTGCATATCTTCGGTCGAAACACCTGTTTTGCGAAGAGTTTTTGGAGTACCTTGCAAATTTTAAATTTGAATGTGACGTGCGCGCCGTTCCCGAAGGAACGCCCATCTTCCCCAACGAACCCATCGTCACGGTAAAAGGTCCCGCAATTCAGGCGCAATTGTTGGAAACCATGCTTTTGATTTCCATCAATCACCAATCGTTAATTGCCACGAAAGCGCACCGCATCGTGAAGGCGGCAAAAGGACGCCCCGTATTTGAATTCGGGTCCCGCCGTGCCCAAGGAAACAATGCGGCGATTTTGGGGGCTCGCGCCGCATATATTGCCGGATGCACCGGAACGGCGTGTGCCGTATGCGAACAGCTTTTCGGAATTCCCGCCGTGGGAACCATGGCACATTCCTGGATCCAAATGTTTGACAGTGAATACGAGGCGTTTCGGGCGTATGCGGAATTATATCCCAACGCCTGTACCCTGTTGGTCGATACCTTTAACGTGCTGAAATCGGGGATTCCCAACGCCATTAAAGTGCACAAAGAAGTACTTTTGCCCATGGGTGCGCGTTTAAAAGGAATCCGTATTGACTCGGGCGACGTGGCGTATTTAAGCAAAAAAGCGCGAAAAATGTTGAATGAAGCGGGAATGGAAGACTGTCAGATCTTTGTTTCCAATTCTTTGGACGAATATATTATCCGAGACATTCTCTCCCAAGGTGCGCAGATTGACAATTTCGGCGTGGGAGAACGGTTGATCACTTCTCGCAGCGAACCGGTCTTCGGTGGGGTTTACAAAGTGGTTGCCGTAGAAGAGAACGGGGAAATGATTCCTAAGATCAAGTGCTCGGAAAACGTGGAAAAGATTACCAATCCCTGTGAAAAAGAGGTTTGGCGCCTTTATTCCGAAACCACGGGACAAATGCTGGCGGATCTCATTGCCGTGCGGGGGGAAGAATTTGATTTTTCCAAACCCATCGAATTGTTCCACCCGGATTTTCCGTGGAAGCGCAAAACCTTTGAAAATTATACCGCAAAAAAACTTTTGGTTCCCGTTTTTGAAAAGGGAACTTTGGTCTACGATCTTCCCTCGGCACAAGAGATTCGGGAATACTGCGCAGAGCAGACCGGTCATCTGTGGGAAGAAGTGGTTCGTTTTGAAAATCCGGAACACTATTACGTGGACCTATCCCAGAAACTTTGGGATACCAAACGGGAACTTTTAATGAAGGCAAACGTAAAAACAGAGGGAAAACATGATTGACGAAAAGTGGCTGATCCGAGAGCAGGATCCGCAGACCGTTGCACGAATTCAAGAAGAACACGGGCTTCCCGAAGGGGTAGCTCGGTTGTTGTGCAATCGGGGAATCACCGAGACGGAAGCGGTTCGCAAATTTTTAAATAACGATTTACGCACCGATCTTCACGATCCCTTCCTGCTCTGCGACATGGACAAAGCCGTAGCAAGGTTGGAACAAGCCCTTGGGGTTGGAGAAAAAATTACCGTTTACGGCGATTACGACGTGGACGGAATTACCTCAACGGTGATTTTAGATCAATATCTTTCGGAACGTACAAATCGGTTGGATTTCTACATACCGTCCCGATTGGAAGAGGGCTACGGACTGAATACGAAGGCGCTTCAGGCCATTCGAGACCAAGGAACGACGTTGTTGATTACCGTAGATACGGGAACGACGGCGGTGGAAGAAATTGCTTTTGCAAAAAGCATCGGTTTGGACGTGGTGGTAACGGATCATCACGAATGCATGGAGACGTTGCCCGGCTGTCCCGTAGTTAACCCCAAGCGGAAAGACTCGGTTTATCCCTTCCCGGAACTTGCGGGCGTGGGCGTGGTCTTTAAGTTTATCAGCGCTTGCATGCGGGATTCGGAAGAAGCCTTCCGTCGGTACGGAGGAATCACCGCCATCGGTACCATTGCGGATATTATGCCGATCTTGGACGAAAACCGTTGTATCGTGCGTTTTGGGTTAAAGAATTTGGAGAAAAACTGTCCCCCGGGAATTGAGGCACTATTACGCCTGAGCGGAAGCACCGACGGACATATTGACACCAACGTGATTGCCTATCAGATCGCTCCCCGCATGAACGCCGCGGGGCGCATCAGCGATTGCAGTATTTCCGTAGAACTCTTGTTAGAAACCGATCCGCAACAAGCTGAAATCTTAGCACAGCAACTGTGCGACTGCAACGTAGAACGAAAAGAAAAAGAACAACAAGTCATTCGGGATATTGACCTGATTCTTGCGGGACATTCTCCCCAAAATAAAATTATGGTCTACGCCTCGGAATATTGGCACAACGGCGTTATCGGAATCGCCGCGTCCCGACTGACGGAACGGTACGCAAGACCCTGTATTTTGATCTGTTTTGAAGGAGATTCGGCAAAAGGTTCCGCCCGCAGTGTCAAGGGAGTCAATCTCTTTGAATTGGTGGGACATTCCTCTCGCTATTTGGAAAACTTCGGTGGACACGAAATGGCGGTAGGGCTAACGCTGAAACGGGAGAATTACGAGAAATTTCTCCAAGACGTGACGGAACGTGCGGAACAGGAAATTTCCGACGAAGCGTTGATTCCCGTGTGCGAAGGAGAATTTGAAGCAGATGAGCGGGGCTTTTCTTTGGATTTTGTCCGTTCCCTTTCCCTTTTGGAGCCCTTCGGCAACGGAAATCCATACCCCTGTATTTTTTCAAGGGGGTTGCGGATTCTTTCGGTCGTCGGCGTCGGGGGCGGAAGACATACCCGCTTGACGTTGGAGAAAAACGGAACGACCTTCAGCGCCATGTGGTTTGGCAGATCTCCCGAAGAAATTGATTACAAAGAAGACGATTCGGTGGATATTCTCTGCACCGTATCGGAAAAGATCTACCGTCAACGAACCACGATAAACGTGTTGCTGCGGGGAATTCGGTTCTCTGAAGATCAAAAAGACGGAGTCTATCGGCAACATTACCGAGCCTATCGGGAGCAAGGAATTGCCTTACCCGAAGAGTGCAAGATCAACCGCACCGTTATGGTTGCCTTGTATCGGTATCTGACGGCGACGGCACTGAACAACGGCGAAAACGGAACGATCTACCGTCAGCCGCAGGTGATTCTCAACGCCGTAAAAAGTCGGTCTGACGTTGCGTTAAATTACTGCAGTCTCAGATTGTGTTTGGATACCATGCAAGAACTCGGCCTGCTTCGGTATATCGAAGAAAAAGCCTTGAATATTACCATTTTCCGCACAGAGAAGAAAGTGGATCTGTGCAAAGCACACGATTGGGATAAAATTGCCCGAACAGAAAAGGGATAAGCCTATGTACGACGAATTGATATCGGAATTTTTAAAAGTTCCGAAAGAAAGCGAAGTCCGATACGATCTTGACCGCATTCGGAATGCGGCGGTTTTTGCCGCCCAATCCCATCACGGACAACTGCGTAAATCGGGAGAGCCTTATATTATTCACCCGTTGGAGGTGGCAAAGATCCTCATTTCCTACGGCATGGACGAATCTTGTATCATTGCAAGTATTCTTCACGACGTAATTGAGGACACGTCCGTCACGAAAAGCGAATTGGCGGAACGGTTCTCCGATGAAATTGCGGATCTGGTGGACGGCGTTACCAAGTTGGGACGCATCAATTATACGTCAAAAGAAGAGCAACAGGTGGAAAATCTGCGCAAAATGCCCCTTGCCATGGCGAAAGACATTCGGGTCATTATGATCAAACTTGCCGACCGACTCCACAACATGAGAACGTTGGAATATCAGACCGAAGACAAAAAGCGCAGTAAGGCGATGGAGACCTTAGAGGTATACGCGCCTCTTGCTCACCGTTTGGGTATTCAAAATTTGAAGAGCGAATTGGAAGACATTGCCCTGAAATATATTGATCCCATCGGATACGATGAGATTTTGAACGACTTGGAAGTTTTCCACGAAAACAACGAACGGTTTATTCGCATTAAGAAAATCATTACCGATTCTTTGGAAAAAGAAGGCATCAAAGCGACCATCGAGAGCCGCATTAAGCACATTTACAGTATTTACCGTAAAATGTTCAAGCAGAACAAGGATTTCGATGAGATTTACGACCTTTACGCCTTCCGCATCATCGTGGACAAAACCACGGAATGCTACAACGTGTTGGGTTTGATGCACGACCAATTTTCGGCAATTCCCGGGCGATTAAAAGACTATATTGCAACGCCGAAGCCCAACATGTATCAATCTCTGCATACAACCGTTTCTTTTGAAGGATATTTGTTTGAAATTCAGATCCGCACCCAAGAAATGCATAAAATTGCGGAATTGGGTATTGCCGCCCACTGGAAGTACAAGACCGGGCGCATCGGAAAAGATCCTTTGGACGAACAGTTGGCGTGGGTGCGCAAGCTGCTGGAAGTACAGAGTGACGTCAGCGATGCGGACGACTTTTTAAAGACCTTTAAAATCGACCTGTTTGCCGATCAGGTCTTTGTTTCCACCCCCAAAGGCGATATTATTACCTTGCACGCCGATTCCACCGTCATCGACTTTGCCTACGCTATTCACACCCAAGTAGGGAATAAAATGATCGGGGCAAAGATCAACGGTCGTATCGTGGAATTGACGTCCCGAATGCAAAACGGCGACGTGGTGGAAATTCTGACTTCGGACTCTTCTTCGGGTCCTTCCCGCGATTGGTTGAATTTAGTCAAGACCAACGAAGCCAAGGCAAAGATCCGCCAATGGTTCAAGAAAGAAAAACGGGAAGAAAACGTGCTTCAGGGACGCGCAGATCTGGAACGAGAAATGAAGCGCAGTCTGATCACCGTTGCCAACGTAGACGAAACGGAATTGTTTGCACCCATTCTTTCCCGTTATAATTTGGATACCTTGGAAGATCTGTACGCAGCCATCGGTTACGGCGGCGTATCCATTTCCAAGATCCTTCCGAAATTGAAGGTAGATTACAGTAAACTGATCCGCAAGAGAGCGGAACAAGAGCCGGTCTCCCCCGTTATCCCCACCCGCAAAAAACAAGTCAGCGGCGTTGTGGTGGACGACATAGACAACTGTTTGGTGCGTCTTGCCGGCTGTTGCGTGCCCGTCCCGGGTGACGATATTATCGGCTTTATTACCCGCGGAAACAGTGTTACGGTGCATCAAACCAACTGTCCTCATTTGAAGGGCATCGAACCGGGTCGCTTGGTTAAGGTTCACTGGGAAGACGCGGAAAACGAGTACTTCAACACGACGTTGACCGTTGACGCATTGAACCGCATTGATCTGATGGCTGATATTTCCTCGGCGTTGGCACAGATGCATATTATGACCCGTGGACTTTCCATGCAACAGATTGCCAACGGCGACGTTCGGGTGGTACTGAACATTGAAGTACACAGTTTGTCCCACTTGGAGATCGTAGCAAAGCGCCTGCGTAAACTGAAAGACGTTTTGAAAGTTGAGAGAGCTTAACATGAAAGCAGTGGTACAAAGGGTAAAAAGGGCGCATTTGGTTGCCGACGGCGTAGATTTTTCCGAAATCGGCATGGGAATGCTCATCTTTTTGGGAATTGCTCCCGAAGATACGGAAAAAGAAGTGGACTTTTTGGTGCGCAAGTGCTCCAATCTTCGGATTTTTGAAGATGAAAACGGAAAAATGAATCGCTCTCCCGCCGATGCGGGTGCCGAAGTCCTTGCCGTTTCGCAGTTCACCCTGTTGGGATCGTGTGCCGAAGGAAACCGTCCTTATTTCGGGGCGGCGGCACGTCCGGAGATTGCGGAACCGTTATATCGCCGTTTTTGTGAAGAAATGGCGAAGCATCTGCCCACGAAAACAGGCGTATTCGGCGCAGACATGCAAATCGAAACGGTTTGCGACGGCCCCGTCACCATTCTCATGGACACGAAGGAGTTGCTGAAATGACGGTACGCAGAATCCTTTTGGGAAAACTTATCACCAACTGTTATCTTTTGATTTTTTCCGACCGTGTTGCGGTCATTGACCCGGGAGATTCTCCCGAAAAGATCGTGAAATTTTGCCAAGGGTTGCCCGTTACGGACATTCTTTTGACCCACGGACATTTGGATCATACGGCGGCAATGGGAGATCTGTGCGACGCCTTTTCACCGCGGGTGTGGATCCACAAAGGTGACGCGGAGCATTTAAACGAAGATTCCTTTCGGGCACCGGCATCGGCACCGGAATCCCATTGGAGATACGATTATGCCGCCACGGATCTCGTAGAAGACGGAGACGTCATTTCCTTAGGTGAAGGTGCGGAAAAAATTTCTCTGAAGGTCATTCACACACCGGGGCACACCCCCGGTTCGGTCTGTTATTACCACGATCAATCCAAGACGTTATTTTCCGGAGACACTCTCTTTCAGGGAACCTACGGACGGACGGATTTTCCTTTGGGAGACGGTGCAAAACTGTTTCAATCTTTGAAAAAATTGGCGCGTCTTCCCGGAGACACCACCGTTTATCCCGGGCACGGATTTGCCACGAAGATCAAAAACGAAGGCTGGATTGCAGGAGATTTTAGTTGAAACTGATTTTAAACAATACCGACGATTCTTTTGATATTATCGCCCTTTCCAATCTGTTTTTTCCCCGAGACGGTTTTACGGAAGAAAAGGGCAAAGTTCTGACGGTAACTCGAACCGAAAATGAATTTGAAGCGATTTTTGAGTGGAACGGTGCTACCTACCGTTCCGCACATTCCGTTGATCCCGCATTACATGACGGAGAACGTTGCGCACTGAAGCGGGCGGCGTACGACGTATTTTCGGCGGCGACGGGCATCGTCTCCCCTTGGGGGATCCTTTCGGGCGTCCGTCCCATTCGGTTTTATCAGACCCTGACCGAGATTTACGGCAGTAAAACCGTAGACGTTATGCAGAATTCTTATTTGGTCACACCGGAGAAAATTGACCTTTGCAAACGGACGATTCAACGACAAGAAGCCGCGCGAAAAGCGAATCTTCCGGGCGACGCGGGAATGTATATTTCCATTCCCTTTTGTCCCAGCCGGTGCAAATACTGCTCTTTCGTTTCTCAAGTGACGGGAGACGAAAGTAAACTGATTCCGGAATATCTGGAAGTATTAAAAGAAGAAATTGCCGTAAAAACTGCCCTGGCAAAGGAAAAAGGGCACCGCATCACCACCGTCTACGTAGGCGGCGGAACTCCGACGACGCTTTCGGCAGAGCAATTACAAGATTTAATGGAAACCGTGGCAAAACACGTGGACGTGCCGTCTTTGTTGGAGTACACGGTGGAGGCGGGACGTCCCGACACCATCACCAAGGAAAAGTTGGCGGTCATTGAAGGGAACGGTGCCGGACGCATCAGTGTAAATCCTCAAACCTTGAACGACGAGATTTTGCGTGCCGTGGGACGTCGGCATACGACGGAAGACTTTTTCCGCGCCTATCAATGGGCAAGAAGCACCAATCTTGCCGTCAACGTGGACCTGATTGCCGGACTTCCGGGAGATACGCCGGAACAGTTTGAAGAGACGGTAAAAAAGATTGTGGAATTGGATCCCCATAATCTTACGGTACATACCTTATATTTGAAGCGGGCGGCGGATTTTGCGGAAGAAG
>JAZSJP010000196.1:0-6633 GCA_045534395.1 Eubacteriales bacterium
CGTCAATCATTTCGGCGTAAAAATCCAAAGAGCGCTGAACGTCGTCTTTGTCAAGTCCCTGCAAACGCGCTCTCAATTCCTCTAAAAATTCCGCTTTCGTCATGCCTCTCCACTTCCCTTCGTGATAAAATCGTGAATGGATTCCAATTCCTTCCATTCTTCGGAAAATCCCGCCAATTTTGCCCGACCGGTGGGCGTAATTCCGTAATATTTTCGCAACCGCCCGTTGTGCTCTTCCGTGCGCACCGAAAGACATTCCGCATCTTCCAGACGCCGCAAAATCGGGTATAACGTCGATTCGGAAATCACCACGTAAGGCTTCATATCCTTAATAATTTGATAGCCGTAGGAATCCCTGTCCTTGATTGCCGCAAGGACGCACAATTCCAACAAGCCACGCTTCAACTGAACTTCCATGCAATACCCCCTTACGCATAATACTATATCACACATAGTATTGATTGTCAAGGGCTTTTGGTGCGGTTTTGAAAAAAAGTTACAATTAAAAGCCTCCCGCATTCACGAGAGGCTCATTTACTTATTCTTCATAAAACGCCGTGGAAAACAAGGTGTCGCCGTAAACGAAGTCGTAGGACGCGGCGGCAAAGGCGCCCCCCGACGCGGTAAACAGCACGTCGCATCGGACGATTCCGCCCCCTTCGGCGTTGACCGATTCCACCGCCACGGAGAGAATCGCAGACAACTCCTTGATTTTCTCAGGCTCTGCAGGAAGGGTAACGGTCAAGGTCTTTCCTTCCAAGCCCACGGTGGGTTCCGCCGAAATTTCCGCGGTCATTCCGTTTTGCGCCAGGGCGTATTTTAATTTCAAAACCGTCAAATCTTCGCTTAACGTCTCCACCCGAGAGGTCGACGGAGCGGTGACGGTTCCCGCCTGTTCCACCGTTCCCAAATGGATTGTTTCTCCGTCTTTCGTCAAAATCCATTCCACGGTTTCGGGGCATTGTTCCGCGCGAAGAGCGTTTAACGCGTCTCGACAAGATAAAATTCCCAAGGCGTCCCCTTCAAAGGTCAGGGTCAGAACGCCCTTTTTCCATTGCAGATCCTCGGTCTTCACTCCCGCCTTGCGCAGAGTGCGCCCATAAGGATTGGAAAAAACCACAATCAACACAACGATTCCCGCCGTCAGCGCCGCTAAAATCACACCCGCGGCAAAGGTCAATGCGTACTTGCGAAATAAATTCCGTCTGCGCCTTGCCCGTCGTCCCAAACCGTTCCCCTCCTTTCGGGAAAAATCTCAAAATTATGCTTTTATCATACCATAAAACAGCAGTTTTGTCAAGATTTTTGCAGACTTTGTCGAAGGATTTTTCAGCAAACCGCCATAAGTCGACGGACTTTTTTGCATAGGCGTGCTACAATGGGCATATATCCAAGGGGGGAATGTATCATTCGAGAGCAAATCCGAAACCTAACGGCGGAACTGACGCCGAAGACGGTACTGTTACGCTTATTCGAAGCCATTTTAGGCTGTCTTTTCTCCAATATCATCCTCGCTCGGGGCATCATGCCCTTCGGGGTCGCCTATGCAACCGCAGGTTCCTTCTTCGGCTTTTTGGGCGTCTTCGCAGGGCATCTTGTCTCGGGACGGGACGCCTTGCGGATTCTGACGTCTTGCTTTATGGCGAGGGTCTTCCGTATAACGTTGCCGTCTTTTATCGAAGAAAACCGTCCCCTATCCTATTTTTTGTTTACCCTGTGGGGTACCATGTTGGGGGGACTTGCGGGATTTTTCTTTTCCCATTACACACCGCAAGAAAACATGGCGTTTATGCTCAACGGACTGTTGAGCGGCGGTTTGGCGTGGCTCTTTTCCGTGGCGGCATCGTCCTTTTCTTCCCGTCCTTTAGGGAATACAGCGTTGCGATACGTGTGCTGCCTTTTGTCCTTGTCCTTCCTTCTTTTGGGACTCATGAGTTACGGCGGTTTTTGGGAAACGGCGGGACGGACGGCGCTGATTTTTTTGGTTTTGTGCGTAGGATTCAAGTGTGGATTTTTCTACACCCTTTCCACGGCGACGGTGTCGGGGTTGATTCTTTGCATCTTCTCTCCCGACCGCATTTATTTTTTCCTGACCTTGGTCTTCGGCACCTTACTTTCGACGGCATTAAAACCTTTCGGGAAATACGGGCAGATGATTTCTTATGCCTTGGCGTCCCTGATTTTGTGGGTATTGACGGAGCAGTCCTTCGGGCTAATAGGGGCGCTTTTATCCATTCTTCTTGCAGGAATCCTGTTTTTGATGATTCCCGTGCGCATGATGACCTTGTTGACCCAAGCAACGGTACCCATCGGGGGTGGGTACGCCCGATGGAAGAAGGCGCGGTTTCATCTGACAAAGCAAGGAAGCACCGAGGGATTACGGGGGAAAGAAGCGGTGTGTAAAGCCTGTCCCAAACGGTTGTTGTGCTTTACCAAATTCCGCACGGAAACGGCACAAGCCTTTGACGAGATTCGGGCGGGAGTGAAAAATCACGACATTCGCCCGCCGCGGGAATTTCTCGACCGATGCCACCGTTTTCCCGAGGTGATTGCCGCTCTGCGCTCCGACGAGGAGACGGTCTTCGGCTTGAAATACGCCAAGGCCTTTGCCCAAAAAGAGGGGGAACTTTTTTGCGGGGATACGGCGGGGGGATTTCGCACGGCGGACGACCGATACGTATTTACCATCACCGACGGAATGGGGAGCGGAACAAAGGCGGCGCGACAAAGCGGAAAAGCCGTCAAGATGATGGAAAGCCTCTCCAAAAACGGACTGCAACAGGAAGACGTTTTGAAGGTCTTGAACCGCAACTTGTTGGAATCGGCGGACGAATCGGTCTTGGGAGTGGACGTGGCGGCGGTGGATTTGAAAAGCGGAGTCTGTGATCTGTTCAAAGCGGGGGCGGCACCGACCTACATTCTGCGAAACGGCATCGTCTATGAGATTGGGAGCGAAACTCTGCCTGTGGGAATGTTGGACGAGGTGGACGTGAAGCACGAGGTCTGCTCCTTGGCAGACAAGGATTATTTGATTTTAATCTCCGACGGCGTTTTGGGGAAAGACAAAAAATGGCTCTCGGAATACCTGAATCGAATCCCCACACCCTACGACTGCGTCTCCCTTGCCGACGGAATCCTGCGGCAAGCCAAACAGTCGGGCAGAAACCGCATCGACGACGTCACGGTCTTGGCAGTACAGATTCACAAGGTTGCGTAGGGGGAGGATGGTGTTCTTTTTCTTTTCATGAGAAAAGAAAAAGAACCAAAAAGAAAAGCAAAACCCGGCGGATTTCTCCGCCGGAAAAGTTTTATCTCTTTCTTCGGCACAAGAATTGTGCCGACCTTGGCTTTTTTCTTTGGTTCTTTCTTTTTTCTCCTGAAAAAAGAAAGAACACGTCCCCCTTACAGCGTCTCTGCCATGACGGCCTTGATAGTATGCATTCGGTTCTCGGCTTCGTCGAAGACGATGGATTGGGTAGCTTCGAAGACTTCGTCGGTGACTTCCATGGCGTCTCTGCCGAACTTTTCGCCCATTTCCTTGCCCACGGCGGTTTTCAGGTCGTGGTAAGCGGGGAGACAGTGCATGAAGCGGCATTGGGCACCGGCATTTTCCATCAAGGCTTTGTTCACCTGATAGGGTCCCAATTCGTCGATGCGTTGTGCCCAAACTTCCACGGGTTCTCCCATGGAAACCCACACGTCGGTGTAGATGACGTCGGCGTTTTCGGTGGCTTTCACGGGGTCTGTCTCAAAGGTCAAAGTCGCGCCCGTTTCGGCGGCGATTGCCTTACAGGTATCAATCAATTCTTGGTCGGGGAAATAAGATTTCGGAGCGCACGCGGTAAAATTCAAACCCATTTTGGCGCACCCAACCATCAGGGAATTGCCCATGTTAAAGCGGGCGTCTCCCATGTAGACGAAATTGATGCCCTTCAGTTTTCCGAAATGCTCTTTGATGGTGAGGAAATCCGCCAAAATCTGGGTGGGGTGGAATTCGTCGGTCAGTCCGTTCCATACGGGCACGGGAGCGTATTTTGCCAATTCTTCCACAATGACCTGACCGAATCCGCGATACTCGATGCCGTCGTACATTCTTCCGATAACCCGAGCGGTATCGGCAATGGATTCTTTCTTTCCGATTTGGGAGCCCGTGGGGTCGAGATAAGTCACACCCATGCCCAAATCCCGTGCGGCAACCTCGAAGGCGCACCGAGTACGGGTGGACGTTTTTTCAAAAATCAGAGCAATATTTTTGCCCTTATGAATCTCGTGGGGAATGCCCGCTTTTTTCTCCGCCTTTAATTGGGCGGCGCGGTCGATGAGATATCCGATTTCTTCGGGGGTAAAATCCAAAAGTTTGAGAAAATCTCTGCCTTTCAGGTTCATATTACACTCCTTTTCCGCAGTCGGCAAAGGCTTGCTTCAACACGCAAACCGCCTTCTGCAACAAATCCATGGGAATATTCAAGGGGGGAAGCAGGCGCACTTTATTCTTGGCGGTCAGAGCAATGACACCCTGTTCCCGACACTTGGCAAGAATCTCCTTGGCATCGCCCACAGGTTCAACGCCCACCATCAATCCCATGCCCGAAACACTCTTGACGCCCTCGGCGCCGGACAGTTGGTCGAAGATATATTGAGATTTTTCCCGAACCTCGGAAAGAAGAGCATCGTCAATACGGTTGATGATATTCAACGCACCGGCACAGGCAACGGGATTTCCCCCAAAGGTAGAACCGTGGCTACCCGGCTGATAGACGTTTTCTACCCGTTCCCCCAACAAAGTGGCGCCGATAGGAAGCCCGCCCCCCAATCCCTTGGCGGTGGTGACGATATCGGGGGTCATATTATAGTTCATATATCCGTACAACTGACCCGTTCTTCCGTTCCCCGTCTGAACTTCGTCGGCAATAAGAAGAATTTCGGTCTCGTTGCGCAGTTGCACCAAGCCGTCCACAAAAGATTGTTCCAGAGGCAAGACACCGCCTTCGCCCTGTACCGTTTCAAACATGACGGCAATGGCGTTGTGCTCCTTGACGGCTTTTTTCACCGCCTCAATATCGTTGGCGGGCACCGACACAAAACCGGGTGTCAGGGGTGTGAAATCCTTATGGAACACGTCCTGCCCCGTGGCGGCAAGGGTGGTGATGGTTCTTCCGTGGAAGGAATTTTGCAGAGTGATAATCGTATAGCGGTCTTGTCCCCATTTTTCAGCGGCAAAGCCACGCGCCGCTTTGATGGCACACTCGTTTGCCTCGGCGCCGGAATTGGAGAAAAAGACCTTTTTCAATCCCGTGCGGCGGCACAAGACCTCTGCCAGATCCGCACAGGGTTGCGAATAAAACAAATTGGACGTGTGAGAAAATTTTTGCAATTGTTCTGTCACGGCTTGAATCCATTCGTCGTCCGCCGTCCCGAAGGTATTGACGGCGATTCCCGTGCCCAAATCAATGTATTCCTTTCCTTGGGAATCGGTCAGAAGACTTCCTTTTCCCGACACAATTTCCAAGGGGAACCGTGCGTAGGTGTGGGCAATATACTTGCCGTCCTTTTCAAAGACGTTCATTTCTTCTTCCGCTCCTTCATCACCATGGTGCCGGCGCCTTCGTCGGTCAAGGTCTCAATGAGCAGAGAGTGAGGCACTCTGCCGTCCATGATAAAGACCTTTTCCACGCCCCGATGAATGGCGTCGATACAACATTCCACCTTGGGGATCATACCGCCGGAAATAATGCCCGTGGCAAACAGTTCTTCCGCTTCCTTCAAGTCGATGGAACTGATGAGCGAGGAAGGATCGTCTTTGTCCCGCAAGATTCCGTTGATATCGGTCATGGAAATGAGACGGTAGGCACCCATGGAACCCGCAAGATAGGCGGCGGCGGTATCGGCGTTGATATTATAAACGTTGCCGTTCATATCGCAACCCACGGTGGAGACCACGGGAATGTAACCCTTTTCCAAAAGATCTTCCAAGGGTGCCACGTTGACTTTGACGATTTCACCCACGTAACCGAGACGCTCGTCTTTGGTTTTCGCTTCGATGAGATGACCGTCCATACCCGACAGGCCCATGGCTTTTCCGCCTTTGATCTGAAGAAGATTCACCAAACTCTTGTTGATCTTGCCCGCAAGAACCATCTGCACGATCTCCGCCGTTTCCTTGTCGGTAACCCGAAGACCGTCCACAAAGACCGATTCTTTGCCCACTTTTTTCAGCATGTCGGAAATTTCCGGACCACCCCCGTGAACGAGAATAACCTTCACACCCACCAAATGGAGCAGAACGATATCTTCCATAACCTGCTGCTTCAACTCTTCGTTGATCATGGCGTTTCCGCCGTACTTGACCACAACGACCTTTCCGTTATATTTCTGAATATAAGGAAGCGCCTGAGTCAGGATTTCCGCCCGCTGGGCATTAGTAATTTCAAGAGACATAACAAACTCCTTTAGGTTCTGTAATCGCCGTTGATCTTGACGTATTCGTAGGTCAAATCGCAACCCCACGCCGTGGCGGAAGCGTCACCGTCTCCCAGGGAAACGAGGATATCAATTTCATCTTCCAGCAAAATTTCTTTGGCGATCTCTTCGGAAAAGTCGATTCCCGCCCCGTCCTTGCAGACCTCGACAGTT